>NZ_DDCJ01000086.1:0-7946 GCF_002335285.1 Thalassolituus sp. UBA2009 | reverse complement strand
CGGTGCGTTTAACATGGCCGTCGACTTTGCGGTCGGCAAAGTCATTGATGATGCAGCCAGCGGAGCGCATCAGAAACACACCGGCGGTGAAAATCAGCAACAGATTCAGGTCGGGTACGCCAGCCGTGGCAATCCATAAAGCCCACAGCGTTGGTCCGAGCAGCAGGTAAGAACCGATCGGGCGGTCGAGACGGGTAATGGCAATCCAGTCCTGCCAGCGTGCCCAGCGGGACGGCCAGTGACGATCAAGCAGTTGGGTTAATGCGGACATAACAGTTCTTCTTCTTCTTGCCGGGGGCCGGTCTGCCCTTCAGAGAAATTCGGTCAGGCGCCGGGAAAACGCTTCCGACACCATGAGTGGCTTACCGTGCAGGGTAAATACCGAACGCCGTGACCATTCTAACCCCAGTGCATTGGCTTTGCAGTGGCTGACCTGCAGTGGCGTGCGGCGCAGCGACGGCTGGCTGAACAGATAACTGCCCAGTGAACGCGAGCCCAGTGCCTGCAGGCGCCGTTCGCTGCCGGTCAGGGTGCTCAGGGGAACCGCCGTGCGGGCGTACACCAGAGGCACATCGCCGAGATGCAAAATCACTTCCCTGATCCATAACCGCTGATTGCCATACAGCTTCAGGGCCTGACGCTCGACCGTGGTCGGTTCGCCGTAATACTGCGCCAGTACCTGTACATTGAAGGTGCCCGGGCGCAGGGCGCTGAGGCGTGCTGTCAGCGATTGTTCGTTCAGCAACCAGTCGCGCCAGACGGGCGGCAGAGAGAACGCCCGGCGCCGGTTACGGCTGGACCATGACGGAGCAGATGGATGCAGCACAGGTGCCAGAGACGGAATCGCCGGCGTATGCAGGGAGGACAATGCCTTCATGAACGGGCTCGGTGGAGACGCAGACATCCGGTAAACCGGGGATCATTTCAGGCGCGCAGGATGCGCTAAATCGGGGCGTCAGGCAAGCCCGGGCGGGCCTGGCTGGCCAATCGCGGCTGGCAAATGCCCGGAATTGACCGTTGATTTTCCCCCGGCGGCTGAGTAGTTTTAGCGCCTTTCTGAAAATCGGTATTTTTTAAGGTAATAGTATGAAAAAGTGGCAATGTGTTGTTTGCGGCTGGATTTATGATGAAGAGCTGGGTGCTCCGGAAGAAGGTCTGGCACCGGGAACCCGCTGGGAAGATGTACCCGCAGACTTTATTTGTCCTGATTGCGGTGTCGGTAAAGAAGACTTCGAGATGGTAGAAATCTGATACCTCCCCGCTCAATATCCGGGAAGTGCCTCCGCACTTCCTGTCCTTTTCTCACCTGTCTCCATCCGGATAAAAGTCTATGAATGAGAATACTGCCCCGATTGTAGTGATCGGAACCGGGCTGGCCGGTTATAACCTGGTCAAAGAACTGCGTAAGCTGGCGCCGCAGCAGAATATTCTGATGATTACCGCCGACGACGGGCGTAATTACTCCAAGCCGATGTTATCCACAGGCTTCGGCAAGAACAAAACCGCCGATGAACTGGCGATGGCCAGTGCGGCGGCGATGGCCGAACAGCTGAATATTGTTATCCGCCCTAATACCCGCGTTACCCATATCGATGCGGCGGCGCATAAGGTGTTTATCGGCGAAGAGCCGGTTGAATACAGCAAACTGGTGCTGGCCTGGGGTGCGGAAGTGATCCGTCCGCGGGTGGAAGGTGATGCCGGTGATCGTATTTACTCCATCAACGATCTCGAAGATTACGCCCGTTTCCGTGCCGCTGCCGATGGCAAAAAGCGGGTATTGATCATGGGTGCCGGCCTGATTGGCTGTGAATACGCCAACGATATGGCCAACGGTGGTTTTGATATCGACGTGGTGGCGCCATGTGAGCAGCTGCTGCCGTCACTGTTGCCAACGGAAGCCGCCAATGCCGTTCAGCAGGGTCTGGAAGGCATGGGTGTGCGCTTCCATCTTGGTCCGCTGGTCAGCCGTATCGTGCACGATGGCGACGAACTGAGCGCGACCCTGAGCAACGGTGAAACCCTGAAAACCGACGTTGTGGTGTCTGCTATTGGTCTGCGTCCGCGTCTGGATCTGGCGATTAAAGCCGGCCTGCAGGTGAATCACGGTATCGTGGTTAACCGTCAGCTGCAGACCAGCGAAGCGGATATTTACGCGCTGGGCGACTGTGCTGAGGTCGAAGGCCGTGTGCTGCTGTATGTACTGCCGCTGATGGCATCCGCCCGCGCGCTGGCCAAAACCCTGGCCGGCGAAGCAACGGATGTGAGCTATGGCGTTATGCCGGTCACGGTGAAAACCCCGGTCGTGCCTGTGGTGGTTTCGCCACCGGCACCGGGCGTTTCCGGCATGTGGCAGACAGAGTGTGACGGAGCCGACGTTCAGGCCGAGTTCCGCAACGAAAACGGCGAATTGCTCGGCTATGCTTTGACCGGAGCCAGGGTTATGAATAAAGTAGCACTCAACAAAGAGCTGCCGGCTATTCTGCCCTGACCTCTCGTTACTTCACGCTCCCCTGCTATTGGCAGGGGATAACGTTCTCCCCGGGGAATCGGGGACCACTACAGCCCAATAAGGATAATCATCCATGCGTAAACCAGAACTGGCCGCGGCCATCGCTGAAAAAGCAGATCTGAGCAAAGAAAAAGCAGCAGAAGTGATCACCGTGATCACCGATCAGATTGCTAAAGCGTTGAGTGAAGGCGACTCTGTCAGCCTGATCGGTTTCGGTACTTTCGAAGTGCGTCAGCGCGCTGAACGTCAGGGTAAAAACCCTCAGACTGGTGCTCCAATCACCATCGCTGCAGCCAAAGTACCGGCATTCAAGCCTGGTAAAGGTCTGAAAGAGGCCGTGCAATAAGCACTGCAAAGCTGCTGACCCGGGAATGGGTTAAGCAGCTGGTTATCGGCGAGGGGCTCTGCCCCTTTGCCGCTCCTGTTTTTGATTCCCTGCGTATTGATGTCTGTGACAGCTCCGACCCGGAGCAGGCCACCCTGCAGTTTATGGAACTGCTGCGTGAGGTTGCCGAGGCTGATGCGGCGGAATTGCCCACTGCGTTATTTGTTGTACCTTCCTGCTTTGACGACTTTGACCTGTATTGGAACTGGCTGCTGATTTGCGACAATCTGCTGGCTCAGATGGGTTATGAAGGCGTACTGCAACTGGCCAGTTTTCATCCGCATTACCTGTTTGAAGGTGAGGATGAAGACGATATGAGCCACTTTACCAACCGCTCCCCCTACCCGATGCTGCATATTATCCGCGAGGCGGATATCGAGCAGGCGCTGGCCAGTGTCAGCCGTCCGGAACGTATTCCTGAGCGTAATCGCCAGCATATGCGCCGCTTAGGCAAAGAAGGTCTTTTGCAATGTATGCCGGCTCTGGCACAATCGCGCCTCTTTCAGGATGCAGGCGACATCACCGAACATGCGGAATCCTGAGAGACTCTTTTTCTCTACCATTCCGAGGACGTGTCATGATCAAGTTCCAACTGCTGCTGTGGGCCCTGGGCCTGCTGATGAAAAAAGCGGCGCGTAAAAATCCTGATTTCCGTAAGCAACTGGAAGGCAAAGATTTTGCGTTTCAGCTGCAGACCGAAGATGGCGGTATCGTCCGTCACTATGTCGTTGCCGACAACAGCGTACGCAGCAAGCGTAAGGCGCATAAAAATCCGGCCTTTACCATCAGCTTTAAAAACGCTGATACTGGTCTGCGTATCCTGACGTCGAAAGACAAAAATGCTTTTATGAAAGGCATTCAGGATAAAGACATTAAAATTGCCGGTGATTTGTCACTGGTCATGTGGTTCCAGGGTGTGAGCAAATACCTGAAACCGAAAAAAAAATAACAACATAAAAACCGCGGCACCGTCCGCGGTTTTGCTTTACCGTCCGGCTCCGGTCGCGGCGGCCCGGCCAATAGGATATCCGTATGAGCCTTACTCGTCAGATTCTGATAGCCATGACCGCTGCCATTCTGCTGGGCAGTCTGACCCAGCGTTTGCTGCTGATTCCTGACCTGCTGAGTGACCCTGTGTGGCAGGGATATCTGCACTACTTCCTTGATGATTTTCTTACCCATGGGCTGTTTCTGCTGGGCGGCAAAATCTTTATTGCCAGCCTGAAAGTGCTGGTGGTGCCGCTGGTGTTTGTATCGCTGGTCTGTGGTGTCTGCCATCTGCGCGATCAGGGCTCTCTCGGTCGTCTGAGTCTGAAAACCATCGTGCTCTATCTGGCGACAACCGGTCTGGCGATTTCGCTGGCGCTGCTGCTGGCTGGCTGGTGGCAACCCGGTGCCGGTGTCGATAAGAACACCGGGGGCGATTATGTGCCGCCGCAGCCGATGGCGCTGATTGATGTACTGGCCAATATTTTCCCCAGCAATCCGGTGCAGGCGATGGCCGAAGGTACCATGCTGCAGGTGATTGTCTTTGCCCTGCTGATCGGTGTGGCCATTGGCCGGGCCGGTGAATACGGTGAACGCATTGGCAGCCATTTCAACGACTGGAACGAAGTGCTGATGAAGCTGGTTACGCTGCTGATGAGCTTCGCGCCCTACGGTGTGTTCTGTTTGCTGTTTACCCTGTTTGCCGAACAGGGGATTGGTAAGGTCGGTGATCTGGCGCTCTATATGCTGACCGTCACCAGCGTGTTGTTATTGCATGGCTTTGTGGTTTACCCCTTATTGCTGAAAGGTCTGTCTGGTCTGTCACCGAGAGTTTTTCTGCGTAAAATGCGCAATGTGCAGTTATTTGCCTTCAGCACCGCTTCCAGTACGGCCACGGTGCCCGTTACCCTGCGTGCGGTTGAGCAGCGCCTCGGGGTTCAGAATCGTGTGGCGGCGTTCTCCGTCCCGCTGGGGGCAACCATCAATATGGATGGCACGGCGATTATGCAGGGCGTGGCGACGGCCTTTATCGCCCAGGCCTATGGTATTGATCTGACTCTGAGCCAGTATCTGCTGGTGGTACTGACCGCCATGCTGGCCTCAATCGGTACCGCCGGTGTGCCGGGGGTTGGCCTTGTTACTCTGGCGCTGGTGCTGGAACAGGTACAATTACCGGTTGAAGGGATCGCGCTGATTATCGGCGTTGACCGGATTCTCGATATGATGCGCACCGCCGTGAATGTTACCGGCGATGCTATGGTTTCGGTGGTGGTGGCGCGCAGTGAAGGGGCGCTTGACCATGACACTTACAACAACCCCAAAGCGGGAGAACAGAATTGAAGATGCAGCGTTCTATGCTGGCAGTGCTGCTGGCCAGCACGATAGCGATGCCGGCAATCAGTGCGGAGCAGGGCGGTATTAATGCGGAGCGGGGTATTAGTGCCATCTCCATGCCGGTGGCAAGCAATGCTGAAGCGGGTGCTCAGCTGAGTGCTGAGGAGCTGGCAAGGCAACAGGCCGCCGAACAGGCGCAGCAACAGCTCGAAGCCATTATCGGCGCTTCTGGTCTGCAGGGACTGGGGGAACAGGCACGTAATCTGGCACAGCAGGTTCTGAATGAAACCCAGGCGCCGCTCGGTTTTCAGTACGATGTCGTCGACCGGCTGACGCCGCTGTGGGCGCCGGACGCTCTGCAGAATACCCTGGCCAGTGCGCTGGCCTCTCTCGATGATCAGCAGCGCGAGTTATTACAGAGCACCCTTAACAGCCGTCGTCTGCAGAACGCGCGTAACAAAGAACTCAGCGCCATTGCCGATCAGAACAGCCGTAACTATCAGGACTATATCAGCCGTTTGCGTCAGCAGCCGCCAGCACCTGCGCGGGTAGCGCTGATTAAACAGCTGGACGAAGCCATGCAGTTCTCGGCCTTGCTCAGCGTTACCCGCAGCAGTGTGTATCCGCAACTGCAGGCGGTGCTGCGTGACTGGCAGCCACCGGAAAACTGGCAGGCCGGTCTGCAGCGTGACGTGACGGAGTTTCTGCTCTACGTTCACCGCACCACCCCGAATGACGAACTGCAGCGACTGGCGCAGGCCTACCGTGAACCGGTACTGCAGCAATGGCTGGCGGGTGTGAAACAAAGCCTGAGCGGGCAGGCTGGGTAACGCCTGTTTCTGAGCAAAAAAAGCCGCAGTTGCGGCTTTTTTATACCCGGCGGCAGGCACTCAGTGATTCAGCATCTGCACCATTTCGCTCAGATCGTCCATACGCTCCAGCAGATTCACCGTTACCTCATCCACGCTGTCTGCGCGCAGGAATAAGGTATCCAGCAGGAAGTCTTCCGGCTGCTCGAACGGGCCGTCACCAAAACCGTGGCGACGCAGGCTGCGGGTCGCAACATACAGCAGGCGGGCATAGTCGGCATGCTCGCCCTCGTAGTAAGGGTTGTGCTGCTGACGCATGGCGGTCACCAGTTCTTCCGGCATACGCCATTGTTGCAGCAGACAGGCGGAAATCTGTTCCCGGGTCAGGCCCAGCAAATGACGCTCAACGTAGAAGCGGTTGATATGCGGGTTAGCTTCGATATGGCGGTTAACCAGCGAAAACTGTGGCGGAAATACATGGCCCAGAATCAGGAAGCCAAAGTTATGCAGCAGGCCGCACAGGTACGCCAGCCCCTGGCTGGGACGATGACGGGCGGGCATCAGCTTGGCCAGCTCGCCGCACAGTGCGGCAGTTACCACCGCCTGCTGCCAGAAAGGAGCATAGCCATGCGGGCCTTCTTTAGGGACGGACAGGGTGCGGCCCAGTGCCAGCCCCAGCGCCAGATTGATGACCAGATCGAAGCCCAGCACGCGGATCACCGCTTCTTCCACGGTTTTGATCTCGCCGCGCACGCCGTAGTAAGGCGAACGCGCCCAGCTTACCACCTGTGCCGACATGCCCGGATCAAGCTCAACGGCCTGCGCCAGTGAGGTGGTATCGGCATTGGGATCAACCCGCAATTCGATAATGCGCCGTGCGGTTTCCGGCAGTGGCGGCAGGTCGAGGGTTTCGGCCAGACGCTGTTTGATACGCAGCGGGGTGAACTGGCGGATGGCGGCATGCACATCTTCCAGATCCTGCTGTGGATCGTTGTAGTGAATGTCGGTCATCAGCGGTGCGGTATAGCTGCCGATGCGCGAGCTGGTGGTGAGGTTGCGGAATTGCTCCATCGGCACCTTCAGCCACTCGTGACCGGCTCCTGAGACGATAAACAGCTCGTTCTGCAGTAACAGGGAATCATCGACCAGGCTCTCCAGCTTGGTGACCTGTGGCAGGGCCGGAAACTCATCCAGACCGTGCTGTTTTTTCAGGCGCTCCAGCTCGGTGGCGGACAGCGCGGTAAATTGCCGGCCGAGCTGATGGGCCAGCTGATTCAGGTCGAGCATGCGGTTGCCGGGGATCACAACCTGCACCTTGCCCAGGTCGTCCTTAAGGAAGACGACATTGGCAACTTTGGCAGAGTAGGATGCCGGTGGATTGCTTTGCATAAGGTGGAACAGCTCCTCGTCGTCGGTCAGGCTGTAATCAATGTGCCAGTCGTCCAGTACTTTCATTACGGTGGCAGGGATGGCCATGGTGAAATCCGTTTGCTGATCGTTTAGGGGTGGAGATAACTATAGACCAGCCTTCTGCATCTGCTGCGGCAGAGAGCGTGATTGAGGTCATGATTCCGACCAGTGGTAAAAGCGGAGAAATCAGACGTTGGCGAAACGTTCGGCGTCGCCCAGCCAGCGCTGAATCAGGGGTTCGACCGTGTGCGGGTGCAGCGTCCACAGTTGCTGGGCCATATCGCGTACCTGTGGCAGCAGATCGCCATCGCGCTGCAGATCGGCGACGCGCAGCATCTGCAAGCCGGTCTGGCGCGTGCCCAGCAGCTCGCCGGGGCCGCGGATCTGCAGATCCTGTTCGGCAATATAGAAACCATCCTGGCTGTCACGCATCACCTGCAGACGCTGTTTGCTGGTGAACGACAGCGGTGCTTTATACAGCAGTACGCAGTGACTCTTGGCACTGCCCCGC
>NZ_DDCJ01000135.1:52761-64347 GCF_002335285.1 Thalassolituus sp. UBA2009 | reverse complement strand
ATATTCACATCGGCGACTTTCTGACTGAGATTCAGACCGGCGATGCCTTTCTGCTGTAAACGGGCCAGTAAAGTACTGAACATCTGCTCGACATCATCGTGCAGAAAATCACTGCGCCGCCAGCTGGCACCGTGCTGCTGTTCGGCAATATTGGCCAGATTAAGGAACTGATTAAAACCACGCACCACCGGCACCAGTGCATCATCCGGCATGGTTTTCAGTAATGCCAGTAAACGGTCGCGTTCGGCATCGTCGCCATTGCGGGCTTTTTTGGCCTGCTTACGGATATCCTCAATACGTTTGAGCATACTGCTGCCGTATTGATTTTCGATCGTTTTGCCCAGCAGGTTGCCCAGCAGTTTTACTTTGTCGCGTAACAAAGCATCCAATTCAAAAGCATCCGTAGCACTCATACCTACTCCTGTCAGATCGTTTTATTCAGTGTGCGGAAAAACAGACAGATAGCAAGGAGTTACGCAGGGTGACTTTCACTGCATTTTGGTAACACTTTGTTCAGTTACAGGGCAGCGGCTTTTTTTCATTCTATTCTGATAAAACAGCCAGAGAAAAAGGAACGCCCGATGAAAGCCTCAGAATTATTACGCCACTGGGAAAAAGAATTCGGTGAACCGCTGACCGCCGCCCGCTATGAATTGCCATTAAATGTAAAAGATGCGGCCCGGCTTGAAGCACTTGCAGAAATGTTTCCCGGCAGCACAAAAGAACGCATTCTGCGCGATCTGGTCAGTGCAGCATTATCGGATCTGACCAGCGGTTTTCCTTATATTGCCGGGGATAAAGTCGTTGCTCAGGATGAAGAAGGGTATCCGGTATTTGAAGATGTGGGGCCGACACCGCAATTCCTGCAGCTGACCCGCAAGCATCTGAACAGCCTGCAAAAAGGCAAACACTGAGCGGTACTGCTTCAGTGTTTTTCCTGCTGCTTGGCAGCCTGCCAGGCAGCTTCCATCTCGGCGGCGCTGGCGTTGTCCCAGCCGCCCAGGCGTTCAACCTGCGCTTCGACCTGAGCGAAGCGCGAACAGAAACGGGCATTGGTGCCACGCAGCGCGACTTCCGCATCCACCTTTAAATGTCGGGCCAGATTACTGACGGCAAATAACAGATCGCCCACTTCGTGCTCCAGCCGCTCTGGGTCGGCTGCGCTGATTTCGGCTTCAACCTCGGCCAGTTCTTCACGGATTTTATCCAGCACGCCCTGCACATCCGGCCAGTCAAAGCCCACTTTTGAGGCTTTTTTCTGTAATTTGACCGCCCGGTTAAGGGCCGGCAGCGTGGCCGGGACATCGGCCAGTAAACCGGAAGGCATATTCTGCGCTACGGGTTTGAGTGCTTTTTCCTGTTGTTTGATCAGATCCCAGTTGGCGTTGATCTCTGCCTCTTGCGGGCTGACCGAAGGGTCCCGCTCGCTGTGCAGTGTGCCCTGAGGAAACACGTGCGGATGACGGCGGATCAGCTTTTCCACCAGACGGTGAATAATCGAGTTGAGGTTAAACAACTGCCGCTCATCGCCCATCTGACCGTAAAAAATCACCTGAAACAGCAGATCGCCCAGCTCTTCTTCCAGATGCGGCCAGTCCTGACGTTCAATAGCGTCGGCTACTTCGTAGGCTTCTTCCAGGGTGTGCGGCAGAATGGTGGCAAAATCCTGCTTCAGATCCCAGGGGCAGCCGGTCTGCGGATCACGCAGACGGCGCATCAGGTACAGCAGGTCATCGAGGCCATAACTCATGAGCCATGGCCTCCACGTACCCGGCGGGCAGAAATCACATTTGGCAGTTGCGCAATTTTGCTCATCAGCCGGGCAAAGCGCTCAAGGCTTTCCACTTCTACCGTCAGCTGCATATTAGCGGTGTTTTCACCCTGATTGGACTGGGTATTCACCGACAGTACATTAATGCGTTCATTCGCCAGTACCGAGCTGACATCGCGCAGCAGACCGGTGCGGTCATAGGCCTGAATCAGCATATCCACCGGATAGGTGCTGTTCGGCTTATTGCCCCAGCTGACCTGCAACAGACGCTGTGGCTCCATCGCCTCAAGATGCAGCAGGTTATCGCAGTCACTGCGGTGTACGGTCACACCACGCCCCACGGTGATATAGCCACGGATATCATCACCCGGCACTGGCTGGCAGCACTGCGCCAGCTGAGTCAGCAGATTGCCGACGCCTTCAATATAAATATCGTCGGCCTTGGCATGGCGCTCACTGTGTTCCGGCTTACGCGCCAGCGGCAGTTCCTGCTGGCTGTTGCCGGTATCGGCTCTTTTCAGCACGTTATGCACAATCTGGCCAACGCGCAGATCACCCGCACCGACGGCGGCGAACATATCGTCCACCGACTTCATATTCATGTCTTTAGCGACATCGGTCAGCGGTTCGTTCACCAGATCCAGACGATCCAGCTCACGCAAGACCAGCTGGCGGCCTTCATCGATATTCTGATCGCGCGCCTGCAGCTTGAACCAGTGCGCCACTTTGGCGCGCGCGCGGGTGGTGTGAATATAACCGGATTCCGGATACAGCCAGTCGCGACTCGGGTGCGCATTGGCGTTGGTCAGAATTTCGACCTGCTCGCCGTTTTTCAGCAGATAGGTCAGCGGCACAATACGGCCATTGACCTTGGCACCACGGCATTTATTACCGACTTCGGTATGCACGCGATAGGCAAAATCCACCGGCGTGGCGCGCGGCGGTAAATCCACCACATGGCCTTCGGGGGTGAACACATAAATGCGGTCGGGGTTGATGTCGGCGCGCAGTTCTCCCACCAGCTCCGGCAGATCGTCCAGCTCTTCGTGCCATTCCAGCACCTGACGCAGCCAGGCAATTTTCTGCTCGTAGCCCTGATCTTTGGCGTTGAGGTCGGTGCCTTTATACAGCCAGTGCGCACAAACCCCCAGCTCCGCATCTTCGTGCATATTGTGGGTACGGATCTGCACTTCCAGTACCTTGCCTTCAGGGCCGATCACGGCGGTATGCAGCGAGCGGTAACCGTTCTCTTTCGGGTTAGCGATATAGTCGTCAAATTCGTTCGGAATATGACGCCAGAGGGTATGCACAATGCCCAGTGCGGCGTAACAGTCTTTCAGTTCCGGCACCAGAATACGCACCGCGCGGATATCGTAAATCTGCGAGAAATCGAGGTTCTTGCGGCTCATCTTCCGCCAGATGCTGTAGATATGCTTGGCACGGCCATAGACATCGCATTTGATGCCGGCACCAAGCAGGTCATCACGCAGGCGCTGTACCACGGTTTCGATATAGTCCTGACGGGCAAGACGTTTTTCATCCAGCAGGCCGGCAATCTTTTTGTAAGCCTCCGGCTGCATATAGCGGAACGCCAGATCCTCAAGCTCCCACTTCAGGTGACCAATACCCAGACGATGAGCCAGCGGTGCATAGATATTGAAGACTTCTTCGGCGACCTTGCGGCGCTTGTCTTCCGGGCCATCTTTCACCGCCCGGATAGCCGAGGTCCGCTCGGCCAGCTTGATCAGCGCGACACGTACATCATCGATCATTGCCACCAGCATTTTGCGCAGGTTCTCAACCTGTGCCTGACGCTGGCCCAGCACCACTTCGTCGCGCGAGTTCTGGATTGCGCTGATCGCCGCCATGCGCAGCACGCCTTCAATCAGTTTGGCCACTTCGGCGCCAAAATCGCGCTCCACACGCTGCAGGGCCAGACGCCCTTCACGCACCGCACGGTAGAGAATGGCAGCCACCAGCGACTCGGTATCGAGACGCAGATCCAGCAGAATCTGCGCCATCTCAATACCCATCTGCACACTGTCGATTGACCAGTAGGTGCGGTTGGCAATGGCTTCGTCTGACAGCTGTTTCGCCAGTGTCAGCGCGCGCCCGAGCGTTTCCGGGTCTTTTACATCGTACGCCTGCTGGATGCTGTCCAGCCAACGTGAAACATCGAGCGATCCATCATGTAACAACGGATGATCATCTCTGACCTTAACCATGACGCTTAGCCTTTCTTTCCAGTAATACCATGGTTTCTACATGGTGAGTCTGCGGGAACATATCCATAATTCCCGCCTGCCGGACCTGATAACCGGCCGCGGCCAGCACACTCAGATCCCGTGCCAGAGTTGCCGCATCGCAGGACACATAGAGAATGCGCGGCACCCGGCATGCAATAAGTTCGTTCATTACTCCGGCCGCTCCGGCGCGGGGCGGATCCAGCAGCACCGCCTGCGGCTCAGGCAAACCCGCCAGACCACCGGCGCCGCTTAAATCGGCCTGAATCGCTTGCAAAGGTAAGGCCAGATTGGACGCCTGGGCGGCCAGGCTGTCTACCATACTTTGCTCTACCTCCACCGCCAGTACCTGCTGCGAGCGTTTCGCCAGCGGCATACTGAAGTTGCCATGACCGGCAAACAGATCCCAGATAACTTCATCGGCACCGGGCTGCAGCCAGTCCAGCGCCTGCTGCACCATGGCACGATTGACCGCGCCATTGACCTGCACAAAGTCGCTGAGTTCCAGCCGCAATGCCAGATCATCAACCTGATGATGCAAAGGCTCAGCCTGTTCTGGCCATAACAGCTGTGGCGGCGCATCGCGTTCGCTTTTCAGCCACAGCTGTAACGGCAGCAGGCCATCAATATTGAGCCCTGCGGCAAAGCTGCACAGTTTTTTCTCATCGCCCGGCGATAAAGGCTTCAGAATGCGCAATACCAGTGCCAGCGCATTATCGGCGGCAATGGCTTCAATCTGGGTAATGACTGCCCGCGCATCAAGGCGGTTAATCTGTTCACGCCAGGCTGCCCAGTCGAGGGCCGGGTGCTCGGGCAGCACCAGACAGCGGTCAACATTACTGATATGCGCAGACGAGGCTTCGCGGAAGCCAACAAAGTTCTCACGGCTGTCTTTGCTGTAACGCACACCGAGGCGCGCTTTGCGGCGATAATGCCAGGGTTCAGCCACAATCGGCGCCGACCACTCTGGCACCTCAACGCCCTGACGGCTCAACTCACGCGCCACGCGCTCCTGTTTAAAGGCCACCTGAGCGTCATAAGCCAGATGCTGCAGATCACAGCCGCCACAGCGCTGGTAATGCGGACAGTCGGGGGTTACGCGTTCAGGGGAGGTTTTAATCAGATTCAGCAAACGGGTCTGCCACACCTTACGGCGGCGACCATCGAGCACCACTTCGGCTTCTTCGCCGGGCAAAGCACCGGGAACGAAATAGACATCGCGACCCAGCCGCGCCACCCCTTCCCCTTCCGAGGTCAGGTTATCCACCGACAGCGTCAGGCGCCGTTGTTTATCTGCTGGTTTCACCAGGCACTCCTTTTCATGCGTCCGCGCGGCAACGCGACGCGGTATCTGGCGCACAAGATTGGGGCAAAGGGGAAAAGATTCAAGGGCACCTCCGAATAACTCTGCAACACTCACGCGAAGCTGTGCAGAATGATTCAGAGGTGCCCAGGGTCCGGGAGGAACACATCGCGCAGCGGCTGACGGTTATCAGCCGCTGCATAGCGCTCACTTTTCAGGCGCAAAGACACCGGATGACAGATAACGGTCACCACGGTCACAGATGATGGCAACAATAGTGGCGTTTTCCAGCGTTTGCGCCAGACGCAGGGCACCGGCCACCGCGCCACCGGAGGAAACTCCGCAGAAAATCCCCTCACGCCGCGCCAGTTCGCGCATGCAGTGCTCTGCTTCCTGCTGACTGATGTCCATCACCAGATCCACCTGACGGGCATCAAAGATGGTCGGCAGATATTCCTGCGGCCAGCGGCGGATTCCGGGAATAGCCGAACCGTCTTCCGGCTGCAGACCAACAATCTGCACCGCCGGATTCTGTTCCTTCAGGTAACGTGAGGTTCCCATAATGGTTCCCGTGGTACCCATTGAGCTGACAAAGTGGGTGATGCGCCCACCGGTCTGCGCCCAGATTTCAGGCCCGGTGCTGTGATAATGCGCCTCGGGGTTATCGCCATTGCCAAACTGATTCAGCACCTTGCCTTCGCCGCGCGACTCCATCGCCAGCGCCAGATCGCGGGCACCTTCCATACCACTGTCGACCAGAATCAGTTCTGCGCCATAGGCTTCCATTGCCCAGCGCCGTTCCATGGTGGCACTGTCAGGCATAATCAGAATCATGCGGTAGCCCTTAATGGCAGCCGCCATCGCCAGCGCGATACCGGTATTGCCACTGGTAGCCTCAATTAAGGTATCGCCGGGCTGAATATCACCGCGCTGTTCGGCGCGTTCAATCATGGATAGCGCCGGACGATCTTTCACCGAGCCGGCCGGGTTATTACCTTCCAGCTTGAGCAGAATGGTATTGCTGCTGTCTGCCGGTAATAAACGCTGCAGACGTACCAGCGGTGTATTGCCCACGCAGTCGGCGATGGTCGGGTACTGAATATCGGTCACGGCGATCTCTACTTATAACCAAAGAGCGCGTAGTTTACCTTTGCACCTCACCTGAACGTAATATCAATTGGTGATTTCGTTATATCGCTGCGCATACCAGCGCACAGTCCTGCTGCGGCAATGCAGGCTGCGATTGCACCCATCCTGCCTGCCCTTTACTCTACGGCTTTACCTTTCTTTAAGTTGTGTGCATGAAAAACTGGACCATCCAGAGCCGTATTCTGTTTCTCGCTTTGCTACCCGGCGTTATTGTTTCCGTTGTGCTCGGTATTTTCTTTATGGCCGAGCGTGCACGCGACCTGAATGACCTGCTCGATCAGCGTGCGCTGGCGATGGCCAAGCAGCTGGCTCCGACCTGTGAATACGGCGTGATGACCGGCAATGTCGGTATTCTGCAGAACATCGCTAACAACATGCTGGAAGAAAAGGACGTCCGCTCGGTCAGCATCTATAACCAGGATGTGGAAATTCTGGCCCATGCCGGACCGAAAATGCTGACCGAGCGCATCGGCTCAGCACAACTGCAGGCTAACCAGTTACAGCTGCTGCGTACCGAAGGGTCGGTCCGGGTACGGGCACCGATTTTTGCCCAGAACCTGGTGATTCCTGACCAGCTGTCCGATCAGTTCTATGCCGAAGAAAGCCGCCAGATCAAACTGCTGGGCTGGGCCGAACTGGAGCTGTCAAACAGCAACACCCTGCTGTTGCGCTATCAGCATATTGCGTCTTCGCTAAGCGTTATTTTGCTGGCCCTGCTGAGCTGTACCTTTGTGGCTATCCGCTTCAGCCGTCAGGTATCTGAGCCTATGGGGCGCATCGTCAAAGCCATTGGCGAACTGGAAGACGGCAAGCTGGAAAGCCGTATTCATATCAACAGCGGTGGCGAGTTCCAGCAACTGGCCTCAGGCATCAATGCCATGGCCAGTGCACTGCAGCGCGTGAATACCGAACATCAGCAAAATCTGGAACAGGCGACACAGGATCTGCAGGAAACGCTGGATGAAATGGAAATCCGCAACCGCGAACTGACCATCGGCCGTAAAGAAGCACTGGAAGCCAGCCGCATGAAGTCAGAGTTCCTGGCCAATGTCAGCCATGAAATCCGCACCCCACTGAACGGTATTATCGGCTTCAGTGACCTGCTGCTGCGCACTCATGTGGATGAACGTCAGGCTGACTATCTGGATACCATCCGCAAATCCTCCGGCGATCTGCTGAACATCATTAACGACATTCTTGACCTGTCAAAAATTGATGCCGGCAAGCTGATTATTGAGCACACCAGCTTTAATTTGCGCGATGTTCTGGAAGATGTGATGACGGTACTGGCTCCGGCCGCCTTTCAGAAAGAACTGGAACTCAGCCACCTGATTTATTCAGATGTACCGCTGCAGATCGAAAGCGATCCTTTGCGCCTTAAACAGGTACTCACCAACCTGGTCAATAACGCTATCAAATTTACCGAGCGCGGCAACGTCAGCGTGCGCGTATCGCTGATCAGCAAGGGAGATAACCGCGCCAGCATCAAATTTGAAATCCAGGACTCCGGTATCGGCATGTCCGAAGAACAGATCAACAAGATCTTTAATGCCTTCACTCAGGCCGATGCCAGTACTGCGCGCCAGTTTGGCGGCACCGGACTGGGCCTGATTATCTCCCGCGCTCTGGTCGAAGCCATGCACGGCGAGATACTGGTCAGCAGTCACGAAGGCCGCGGTTCGACTTTCAGCTTCCATATCCAGGTAGGTATGCATGCCGGGACGGTCAATAACCTGCCCCTGCTGAGCGGTCAGCATATCGCCCTGCTGGAGCCCTCGCTGCTGAACCGGATGAATACCGGTGCCCTGCTCAATCAGTGGCAGGTTGAACACCACGACTGCGAAAACCGTCAGCAATTACTGGAATTACTGAACAGCAATGAGCATGAACTGCAGGCACTGATCGTTGCCGTCAGCCGTCAACACATCAACGACCCACAGCAACGCCTGTTTATGCAGCAGCTGGCACAGTATGAGCTGCCCCTGATAGCCCTGATCGACAGCGTCAGCCACGAACATCTGGAGCAGCTGAAACAACAGGGCGCCAGCAGCAGTCTCAGCCAGCCGTTCCTGCATAAACGCCTGTATCAGGCGCTGTGCCGGGCTCTCGGCAACGAGGGAACGGAATTCCGTGACGCCCAGCCCGGCAACAGCAGCCATTCCTCGGCGCAGAAACCACCCTGTGTTCTGGCCGTTGACGACAACAGCGCCAATCTGAAACTGGTGGTGACCCTGCTGCAGGAGCTGGGCATTCATGTGACAGCCGCCAGCAGCGGCCGCGATGCAATTGATATCGTGCAGCAACAGACCGTCGATATGGTGTTTATGGATATTCAGATGCCGGGCATGAATGGTCTGGAAGCCACCGAGCAGATCCGTACCCTGCCAGGCAGAGGAACACTGCCAATTATTGCACTCACCGCCCATGCCATGGCCGATGAAAAAGAGGCCCTGATTAAAGCAGGCATGAACGATTACCAGACCAAGCCCATCAGTCAGGAGCAGCTAGCCGCCTGTGTTGAGCGCTGGACCGGTTACCGCTCACTCAGCCCGGCAGCCGCGGCTGAAGCCTCACCGCCATCGAAAAGTCAGTGCGAATGGGTATTTGATGCGGCAACGGCCTTACGCCATGCGAACCACAAAGTCGATCTGGCGCAGGATATGTTCCGCATGCTGCTGGATTCACTGCAGCAGGATATGCAGCACATCGTGGATGCCTGGGAAGAAGAGGATATGGATGACCTGCTGGAACGGGTTCACCGGGTTCACGGCGCTACCCGCTACTGCGGTGTTCCCTGCCTGCGCAGCACGCTGGAAACTTTTGAAACGGCATTAAAAGCCAACCGCCAGGCGGAGCTGCCAACGCTGATGCGGCAACTGGTGGAAGATGTCGCCAATCTGCAGCAGTGGGCACAAAGTAACGACTGGAAAACCACGCTGGCGGAAGCCGCCAGCAAACGCAGCGAGCAATTCACCAGCGCCTGACCCTCCTGCACCTGACCCGGCAGCGTTTAACTCAGCAAGGCGAAGGCCTGAATCCAGTCGCCTTCATCCGACAGGCTGACCAGCGCACGCTGCCCGCCCAGAACCCGCAAACGCTCTGCGGCGGCGGCATGCAGCAATACCTGTGGTGCCCCCAGTTCATCGCGCAGTATTTCCAGCTGCTGAAATCCCACCCCCTTGGCAATGCCGGTGCCCAGCGCTTTGGCCAGCGCTTCTTTGGCGGCATATTGCTTGGCCAGAAAGTTAAGGGGATTGGCGCGTGAGCGATACAACGTCTGCTCAGCCGGCGTCAGAATGCGCTGCACAAAACGCTCACCATGGCGCTCAACAGCCTGATGAATCCGTATGCTGTCGAGCAGGTCGGTGCCGATGGCAATCACCCCCGGCACCTGTTTCAGCTCATCGGCATGGGCCACGGCAACAGCCCTCAGCCGCGCTGTGTGGCCGCAGCCAGCAGGTCACGCATTTCACGAACCGCTTCTTTCAGGCCGACAAACAGCGCCCGGGCAACGATGGCATGGCCGATATTCAGTTCATTCATGCAGGGAATCGCGGCGATGGCTTCCACATTGTGGTAATGCAGACCGTGGCCGGCATTCACAATCAGACCACGTTCATGGGCATAGGCGGCGGCTTCCTGAATACGCTTCAGCTCAAGCTGTTGCTCAGCTTCGGTTTTGGCATCGGCGTAACGGCCGGTATGCAGTTCAATCACCGGTGCGCCAACACGCAGCGTGGCGTCGATCTGGGCAAAATCCGGATCAATAAACAGCGATACTTCACTGTTAATAGCCTGCAGACGCTCAACCGCCGCACGGATATGGGCTTCCTGACCAACCACATCCAGTCCGCCTTCGGTGGTCAGCTCTTCACGCTTTTCCGGCACCAGACAGGTACAGGGCGGGCAAACTTCCTCGGCCAGCTCAAGCATGGCATCGGTAACCGCCATTTCCAGATTCATACGGGTGGACAGGGTTTCGGCCAGCACATACACATCACGGGTCTGAATATGACGACGGTCTTCCCGCGGGTGAATGGTAATGCCATCGGCGCCGGCTTCTTCGGCCAGAAATGCCGCCTGGACCGGGTCGGGATAAACGGTGCCGCGCGCCTGACGCAGGGTGGCAACGTGGTCGATATTCACGCCCAGCAGGACGCGTTGAGCATTTTTCACAGGGACTTCCCTCTTGTCTGAACAGGCATTACTGGATGATGTTAATAATACTGATGAGCTTAACGGCCCGGCTGAAACAGTTCGCGGCTGATCAGTGGCCGCTCCAGCAGGTCTTCAAGTGCACAACGCAGCACCTGCTTGGCCGCCGCCCAGCATTGTGGCCGCTGCGCCCGGCCTTGTCCAAGCTCGAGTAAATATTCACCGGAGAACAACGGCTGCCTCAGCGCCGGAGCCACGGAGGCATCCGAACGCACAAAGCCTTCACGGGCAATAAAACGATAGAATTCAGCAGCATTGACCGGACGTCCCTCACGATCCTGTTGCCAGGAAAAACCATATCCCAGCGTCTGCAACAGCTGATATTCAAACAGGCGTAACCAGGGGTCCGGTAAACCGGGATGCTGCAGACCTTCGAGGGTTCTGACGTAAGTCAGGAAGAGTTCTGGCTGAGCTTCATAGCGTGGTAATAAGCGCACCAGTAATTCAGCGAGGTACAGACCGCAGTACAGGTTAGCCCCCCGCAGTGAGTAAGTTTGCAGACTGCGCAGGCCGCGTAACTGCGGCCAGTCTTCGGCACGGGCCCAGTCACCCTGATAGCGCTGGTGCAGATCAGGTTGTGGCTGACTGCGCCCGGCAACCACGCTCAGCCGTCCCTGTTCTGCGGTAAATATATCCAGCAGCCATTCCTGCTCCCGCAGGGGCTGACGCTGCAGTACAAACAGCGTCTTCATGACTTAACCGATGCGGTCGTCGTAACCCAGACTGCGCAGGGCACGCTCGTCATCAGACCAGCCGGCTTTGACTTTAACCCAGAGTTTGAGCATGACTTTGCAGTCGAACAGCTGCTCCATATCTTTGCGGGCTTCCTGACCAATCTGCTTGATACGGTAACCGCCATCGCCGATAACAATGGCTTTCTGCGAAGCGCGCTCTACCAGAATCAG
>NZ_DDCJ01000135.1:52046-52504 GCF_002335285.1 Thalassolituus sp. UBA2009 | reverse complement strand
TAAGGCAGCTCATCGCCCAGCTGACGCATGATTTTTTCACGCACCAGTTCAGCTGCCAGAAAGCGCGAACTGCGGTCGGTGATCTGGTCTTCCGGAAAGAAGTATTGGTTTTCCGGCAGATAGCTTTCGATCAGGTTTTCCAGCCGCTCGACGTTATGGCCGGTTTTGGCGCTGACCGGAATAATCTGGTCGAAATTATGCCGGCTGCTGAGTTCCTGCAGCACAGGCAACAACTCTTCTTTTTCACGCACGAAATCGACCTTATTCACCACCAGAACGACCGGGGCGCGCTGGGATTTAACAGCCTGCAGCACCATTTCGTCTTCTTCAGTCCAGCGTGTACGGTCGACCAGCATCAGAATCAGATCCACGTCTTTCACTGCCGTGGTTGCCGCTTTGTTCATATAGCGGTTAATCGCTTTTTCCTGATGCTTATGCATACCCGGGGTATCGACATA
>NZ_DDCJ01000135.1:33536-51745 GCF_002335285.1 Thalassolituus sp. UBA2009 | reverse complement strand
GTGGATTTGCCCACATTCGGGCGGCCAACGATGGCTACATAGCCGGTACGTTGTGTCATTATTCTTCCTCTCCTGCGTCATGCGCAGGCTCTGCTGATTCGTCTATGCCCAGTATAGTCAGAACCTGAGCGGCGGCGCTTTGCTCGGCACCACGGCGGCTGCTGCCCTGGGCGACAATCGCATCAGCCAGTTCAGGAATACGACACTCAACGGTAAATACCTGCTCGTTGGTCGGGCCTTCGACGTTCAGAACTTCATATTTCGGCAGACTGGATTTACGCCCCTGCTGATATTCCTGCAGACGGGTTTTCGGATCTTTAATCGGATCTTCCAGCGTTAAGGCATCAAGGCGGGTTGCGTACCAGGACAGAATGCGCTCGCGTGCGGCTTCCAGACCAGCATCCAGATACATAGCACCAATTAAGGCTTCAACCGTATCGGCCAGGATAGATTCGCGACGATGCCCACCGCTTTTTAATTCACCGGAGCCGAGTAACAGAAAATCACCCAGATCGAATTCACGGGCAATCACCGCCAGTGTTTCGCCTTTTACCATGCGCGCACGCAGGCGGCTCAGCTTGCCTTCTTTCGCCTGGGGAAAACGGCGGTATAAATCTTCAGCGACGACAAAATTCAGAATCGAGTCGCCAAGAAACTCCAGCCGTTCGTTATTGCTGATACCTTTACTGCGGTGTGTCAGCGCCAGCATAACCAGCGATTCATCGCGGAAGTTATAGCCCAGGCGCTGAGATAATTTAACGAGGGGATTGTTCACTGAGTAAAATCTTTTTGCACTTGGAAGCGTACCACCATATCGATATTCCCGAGATAGGTGTCACGGGCTTCATAGGTCCAGTCCAGTGTGAATCCCTGATCACCCTTGCGGATTTTCAGCTCATCGAGACTGGCTTTAATATTGTTGTCCTGCAGTCGTGTTTCCAGCAGTCGCTTGAAATCCTTAGGTCTCATATCGGCGCGATATTCGCGATCCTTGGTTACGCCATCAAGAATGGTTCCGATCAGTTTATTGTCCCAATACATTGGAATCAGAGTAATAGCTCCTTTAACCAGGAGGATACCCACAAACAATACAACCAGAATCGAAACGATTGAGAGACCACGCTGACGACGCATATTAATCATCCACTTTCAGAACAGCTAGGAAGGCAGACTGTGGGATTTCCACACTGCCGATTTGTTTCATTCGTTTTTTACCTTCTTTCTGCTTCTGCAGCAGTTTTTTCTTACGGCTGACGTCACCACCATAACATTTTGCGGTTACGTTTTTACGCAGCGCTTTTACCGTCGTGCGGGCAACAACCTGATTACCCATTGCCGCCTGAATCGCCACATCAAACATTTGCCGCGGAATCAGCTCTTTCATTTTTTCGGTCAGCGACGCACCACGGCGACGAACGTTGTCACGGTGCATAATCACCGCCAGCGCATCCACACGTTCACCGTTAACCAGCACATCCAGACGCACCAGCGGCGCTTCCTGGAAACGGGTAAAGTTATAATCGAGTGAGGCAAAACCACGACTAGCCGATTTCAGACGGTCAAAGAAATCCATCACCACTTCGGCCAGCGGAATTTCATATTTCAGCGCCACCTGCGTGCCGGTGTACTGCATGTCCACCTGCACACCACGTTTTTCAATACACAGAGTAATCACGTTACCCAGATATTCCTGTGGCACCAGAATATTACATTCGGCAATCGGCTCACGCATTTCATCGATTACGCCAGGATCAGGCAGTTTTGATGGGTTATCCACCATCAGCACTTCGCCTTTTTTATTCACCACCTCATAAATTACCGTTGGTGCGGTGGTAATCAGATCGAGGTCGTATTCGCGCTCCAGACGCTCCTGAATAATTTCCATGTGCAGCATGCCAAGGAAACCACAACGGAAACCAAAGCCCAGTGCGTCGGAATTTTCCGGCTCATAGAACAGCGACGCATCGTTCAGCGACAGTTTTTCCAGCGCATCACGGAAGGCTTCAAAATCGTCGGAAGATACCGGGAACAGACCGGCATACACCTGCGGCTTCACTTTCTGGAAACCCGGTAACGCATCGACATCAGGGAATTTCGCGCTGACGATGGTATCGCCCACCGGCGCACCGTGAATGTCTTTGATGCTGCCGACCATATAACCCACTTCACCGGTACCCAGTTCGCCGGTCGGGGTCATTTTCGGCGTAAAGATACCAATACCGTCCACCAGGTGGTCACGGCCGGTGGATTTCATGCGGATTTTGTCGCCTTTCTTGATGCTGCCGTTTTTCACCCGGATCAGGGAGACAACGCCCAGATAAGAATCGAACCAGGAGTCGATGATCAGCGCCTGTAACGGCGCATCCGGGTCACCTTCCGGCGGCGGGATATTAGCCACCAGATCTTCCAGCACATCTTCGATATTCAGACCGCTTTTGGCGCTGCAACGCACAGCATCGGTCGCATCCAGGCCGATAATTTCTTCGATTTCCTGTGCGACTTTATCCGGATCAGCCTGCGGCAGATCCATCTTGTTCAGTACCGGGCGAACTTCCAAACCCTGCTCAATGGCGGTATAGCAGTTGGCGACCGACTGGGCTTCAACGCCCTGAGCAGCATCCACCACCAGCAGTGCCCCTTCACAGGCAGACAGCGAACGGCTGACTTCGTAGCTGAAATCCACGTGTCCCGGAGTATCAATAAAGTTCAGCTGGTAAACCTCACCATTGCGGGCTTTATAGTCCAGCGTCACGCTCTGGGCCTTGATGGTAATGCCACGCTCACGCTCAATATCCATCGAATCCAGTACCTGCGCCTGCATTTCCCGGTCGGAAAGGCCGCCACATACCTGAATAAAACGATCTGAAAGAGTGGATTTGCCGTGGTCGATATGGGCAATGATGGAAAAGTTACGAATGTGGTCCAGCTGGCTCACAGAATACAACCCGGTTGTTAATTGAAATGGTGGGCGATTTTACTTGAAAGGCAGGGCAAAGGCTATTTTGTACGCTATCTGGCACAGGTTATGTTGGCTGATAGCCATAAACGACAAAGCCCGGCCAGGGCCGGGCTTTGTCTGTTGCTGCAATTACTCGGTAATCCGCAGCGGGATAAACATCGCCGCGCCACGGCGCACAATACGCATCGGTACGCTGCGGTTAGCCGGCAGCTTGGCAACCACCGTATTAAAATCGTCCATGCTGCGCACCGGCTCACCGGCAATCATGGTAATGATGTCGCCGTTGACCAGTCCGGCAAAAGCCGCCGGACCACGCTTCACATCACGTACGACCACGCCATCACCGACGCTTTTGCGCTGCGCGTCGGACAGTTCGCTGACCACCACACCCAGACGGTTGCTGGTGCTTTCTTTCGGACTGGCATTGTTCAGCGCCAGCTCGGCGCCATCACCATCCGGCAGTACACCAATGGTCACGTTGATTTTCTTACGCTTACCGTTGCGCACCACGTCCAGCTTGACGCTGCTGCCCGGCTTCACCCGGCCAACCTGATGCGGCAGATCGGACGACAGGTAAATCGACTTGCCGTTGAAGTGGGTAATGATGTCGCCATTTTTCAGGCCAGCCGCTTCCGCCGGACTGCCCGGCACAATCTGCGCGACCAGAGCACCGGCTGCTTTTTCCAGACCAAAAGACTCAGCCAGGTCTTTGCTGACCTCCTGAATCACCACACCGAGCCAGCCGCGGCTGACTTTGCCTTTTTCTTTCAGCTGATCGGCGACATCCATGGCCACATTGATCGGAATGGCAAAAGACACGCCCATAAAACCACCGGAGCGGGTGTAGATCTGGGAGTTGATGCCCACGACTTTGCCATCCAGATTAAACAGCGGGCCGCCGGAATTACCCGGGTTAATAGCCACGTCGGTCTGGATAAAAGGCACATAGTTTTCGTTCGGCAGGCTGCGGCCCTTGGCGCTGACAATACCGGCCGTCACCGAGTAATCAAAACCAAAAGGTGAACCAATGGCGACAACCCACTCACCCACTTCCAGCGCATCCGAATCGCCCAGCTCTACGATTGGCAGATTCTTGGCTTCAACTTTCAGCAGGGCCAGATCGGAGCTCTCATCGGCACCAATCAGTTTGGCTTCCAGCTCACGGCGATCATTAAGGCGCACAACAATTTCGTCGGCATCCTTGATCACATGATTATTCGTCAGGATGTAGCCATCTTTGGAGACGATAAAACCGGAGCCGAGCGATGCCCGCTCCTGTTCACCGCCACGAGGGCCCTGCCCCGGTGCACCGAAGAAGTGGCGGAAAATTTCCGGCACATCTTCCGGCAGACCATAACGCTGCTGAAAGCCGTTATTCTGCATATGTTGCACAGTACTGATATTGACCACGGCCGGCGAAGTTTCCTTCACCAGGTCACGGAAATCGGGTAACTCCGCCCGGGCCAAAGAGGCCAGCAACAGCAGAGGCAGCACTAACATACGGATCATCTGTGTCATGGTTTTTCCTTGCTCAAAGGTGTTCTGAGTGGATCATAGGGATACGTTCACAACCGGGCTTAAGAGTCGGCTGCCATTGTGACTGATAGCGTGCCGCCAGCTTGCGTGCCAGGGCAAAACCGCCCGCCAGCCCAGCGAGAGCTGCCACCCCAGCCCAGCCATCGCTGCCGCTCAGCTGGCCGATAACCGCGCCGCCAATCAGGCCCAGTAAAGGCAGGCCATACAGAGCCAGTGCACTCAGTGCCAGACTACCGTCGGGCAGCGTCAGCACCACCTGCTGACCCGGCTGCAGCGGTTGTTCGGTACTGACCCAGAGGCGCATCGGCCGACCAAGTTTACTCAGGCTGTGCTGACCGCAACCAGAGCGGGCATTACAGCTGTTGCAGGCACTGCGCTGCACGGCTTCAACCCAGATACCGCCATCGCCCTGCTCTATAACTTCAACGATTTCCTGACTCATCGCCTGCTTATTCCTCTGCCGCGGACAGCGCGCTGTTTGCACTGTCGGTATTCTGTTCCGCCAGAGCTGCGGGAACGACCGATGTCGCGATACGGATCATGGTATCGGCCGGTAATTCACCCACCACGGTCACCCTTAAACGACTCTGATTGTCGCCATCGGCCTCTGCGGAAGAATGCTCACGATAGCGCACAACCGCTGCGGTGGCGCCCCAGCGGCTGGTCATTTCCGGCAGGTGTTCCTGACTAACGGGATCAATAAACAAGGTAAAAGCGGCCAGACCATCACTGTACATCAGGCGTACCGGCAATTTGCTCATGGCCCCGGAGTCATCCTTCTGCTCAGCCGCCATTTGCGGCTGCGGCGATCCGGCCTGAATCACTGCAGTAATATGAAAACCAGACGGAACCCAGCCAGGTAACCAGCCGATATCGGCCGTACTGATCTGCTCATGGTCGGGGGAAACAGGGTAAAGAGTCAGTTTATGCCCCTGATCATCGGGCTCAAAGGCAGTCGCCGGGATATCAGGACCAATCTCAATCTGGGCAAACTGGAAACGCTCCAGCACCTGTTGCTGATGATTCAGCAGATCAGAGCGCAATAACAGGCCGGTAACCTGATCAAGCCAGAGCTGATAACCATAGCGGTCCGCATCCACCGGAGTTACCTGTAAACGCTGGGCAAAACGTCCGGCAATACGCTCCACATTGCCAAGCGTAAAGTGATACTGACCATCATCAATATCCATCACCCGGGAAAAACCGTGTAATGGGTTGCTGAGTTCGCTGTTCAGGCGTGGGGAGTGGTCGCCGGGATGAATACAGACAATGTCATGACCATGACGCACCATTTCACGCGGCAGGCCGGTAAGGTGCTGCAGTTTTTCCTGCTCCACCCCATCGATTACTGCGTGAGTAATGGCCAGGGTCTGCCATTCCTGACCATCACCATAGATTAAAACACCGCGATAATTCTGTTGTTGAAAGGCCTGGGTCATGCGTTCCAACCAGCCCCGGGCGCCTTCCTCAGCCTGCGCGCTAAGCACGAGCAGACTGAAACTCAGGGTAAGCAGTAGTCTGCCTCCCCTCATTTGCTGCCCTCAGCAGGCTGCTGGAAATCCACCACACGGGCAAAAGGAATGGCTGCACGGCTGCCGGTCATAGTCGCCTGCTCAGTATGCTGCAGCACGTACTCCTGCAGTTTGCGCTGTGCGGCTTCAAGCTGGGCAGCATCGGCTTCAGACATAGCCTGTACCGGCGCCGATGCCAGTTGCACCGCTGCAGGCATCTGCGTTTGCTGCTCAGCGACCAGGGCATCTGGCTCAACGCTGTTCAGCCTCACCCCGACAAGTACCGCCAACGTTACCGATGCGGCAACCGCTCCTGAGGCCAACCAGCGCAGCTTGTGGTTATTGGCCACAACCACCCGAGGGCGGCTCACTTCATCCATTGGCTCGCCATCCAGCGCCTGCATGATGCCGCGCGAAAGATCAACAGCAGCGGCAGGCTCACCGCGCATCAGTGAACCAATCATCTGATAACGCTGCCAGGTACCGCGCAGTTCATCGTCCTGCTCAAGCTGATTAAGTAAACGGCGGACTTCCAGTTCGTCGGTTTCACCGTCCATCAGGGCGGATAAGGATTCATTCATGCGTTCGTTCATCGGTTGCTATCCTCCCGGTCAGGCAATGGCGCTGGCGGTATCGGCCAGCAGTGGCTGCATTTTGCGGTCAATGGCTTCACGGGCGCGGAAGATGCGCGACCGTACGGTGCCGATCGGACATTCCATCACCTCGGCAATTTCTTCATAGCTCATACCTTCAAGCTCACGCAGGGTTACGGCCATACGCAGCTCCTCCGGCAGGGCTTCGATGGCGTCAAACACCACTTTCTGCAATTGATCGCGTTGCAGCAGACCATCCGGAGTTTCAATATCTTTCATATTAGCTTCGTCAGCAAAAAACTCGGCATCATCCAGATCAATATCGCGGGTCGGTGTCTTGCGCCCGCGGCTGACCAGATAATTTTTTGCCGTATTCACTGCAATGCGGTACATCCAGGTATAAAACTGACTCTCACCACGAAAGCCAGGCAGTGCCCGGTAGGCCTTGATAAAGGCTTCCTGAGTCACGTCCTGAGCCTCAGCAAAGTCAGGGACAAAGCGTCCGACCAGCGCCAGAATGCGGTGCTGATATTTGATGACCAGCAGATCAAATGCGCGCCGGTCGCCCTTCTGTACGCGGGCAACCAGTTGCCGATCTGTAGATTGTTGATCTGTCATGCTTTTTTCCGCTGTCGTGCGCTGTGTCTCTACAGCCATTGCTAAGCTCATCTACCCAGCCTCCTGTATGCCAGTGTGTCGACCTGGTTCTGGGAGGATAGAGGGGATTTGTTCGGATTAGTTCCGCCAGAGTGTATCATGGGTGGCATATGTGGCCGATGACGGACAGAAAGTTATTCCCCGTACAGCGTCCGTTATGGCCCGTCCGGCACTGGCATAAGCCACCGCGGCGGCATTATAGTGCCCACCACTTTGATACGTACAATACAGCATGAGCCAATCTTTCTCTTTCGATGTTCTTATTATTGGCAGCGGCGCCGCCGGCCTGACGCTGGGGTTGTCACTGCCTGATCACATTAATGCCGCCATCATCAGCAAAGACAGCCTGGATGCAGGCTCCACACGCTGGGCTCAGGGCGGCGTGGCGGCGGTGCTGGATGAAGACGACAGTGTTGAGGCCCACGTGCAGGACACCCTGATCGCCGGTGCCGGTCTGTGCCATGAACCCAGCGTGCGTTTCACCGTAGAAAACTCCACCGCTGCCATTCAGTGGCTGATTGATATCGGCGTGCCCTTTACTCAGGACAGCCCGGATCATTTCCATCTGACCCGTGAAGGTGGCCACAGCGCACGGCGCATCATTCACGCCGCCGATGCGACCGGCCATGCCATCTCCGATACGCTGCTGGCACGGGCGAAAGAAAAGCCCAACCTCAAACTGTTGCAGAACTACATCGCCATTGATCTGATCACCCGCGAAAAACTCGGCAGCGGCGGTCATGGCTGTATCGGCGCTTATTTTCTCAATAACGATACCGGCGATGTCGACGTAATTACCGCGCGCTCAGTGGTACTGGCCACCGGTGGCGCCAGCAAGGTGTATCTGTACACCAGCAACCCGGACGGCGCTTCCGGCGATGGCATCGCCATGGCCTGGCGCGCCGGTTGCCGCGTCGCCAATATGGAATTCAACCAGTTCCACCCGACCTGCCTGTATCACCCGCAGGCCAAGTCGTTCCTGATTACCGAAGCGGTGCGCGGCGAAGGTGGCAAGCTGTTGCTGCCCAACGGCCAGCGCTTTATGCAGCGCTTCGATAAACGCGCCGAACTGGCACCACGGGATATCGTCGCCCGCGCCATCGACCATGAGATGAAACGCATCGGTGCCGACTGCCTGTTCCTCGATATCAGCCACAAACCGGCTGACTTTATCAAAGAGCACTTCCCCACTATTTATGAGCGCTGTCTGGAGCTGGGAATCGACATCACCCGCCAGCCGATTCCGGTGGTACCGGCGGCACATTACACCTGTGGTGGCGTGGTAACCGATATCCATGGCCGCACCGATATCGAAAACCTGTATGCCATCGGCGAAACCGCCAGCACCGGTCTGCACGGGGCCAACCGCCTGGCCAGCAATTCGCTGCTTGAGTGTCTGGTGTTTGCCCGCTCCGCCGCCGCCCATATTGCCGCCAATATCGACCGTAACGAACCGGCCCCCAAAGCGCCGGCCTGGGATGCCAGCCAGGTGACCGATTCCGATGAAGACGTGGTGATTGCCCATAACTGGGACGAATTACGGCGCTTTATGTGGGATTACGTTGGCATTGTGCGCACCACCAAACGGCTGGTACGTGCTCAGCACCGGGTGCAGATGCTGCGGCAGGAAATTCAGGAGTTTTACAGCAACTACCGGGTAAGTAATGACTTACTTGAGCTGCGTAATCTGGTGGATGTGGCCGACGTGATCATCCGCTCGGCACTGCTGCGCAAAGAAAGCCGCGGCCTGCATTTCAGCCGTGACTATCCGCAACCGCTGCCACGCGCCTTCGATACCGTGCTGACGCCTAAATATCTGAAAGAGCTGGGTGAGCTCTGAATCTGCGTTGCACCAACCTGACACCCGCCTCATACCCGGAGCATCAGTGCAGATCGTTATATAACGCCGCCGTCAGGCGGCGGTAATCCTCCGCACTGCTCAGGCTGTCAGGCCGGATCATCAGCCGCTGCCAGGGCCAGAACGACCACTCCAGTATCAGCACATCCGCCCGCCTTACACTGCCACTGCGCCAGCGCACCGGCAGCCTGCGACCACGATACTCAAACCACCAGCCACGGCTGTCATAACCGAGTTTACGCACCACAGGTTGGCGCCAGCCTAAGGCTGTCAGAACTAACAGGAAAAATGCTGCACATAACCACCACAACAACGGCAGCAGCCAGACAAGAATCAGCAGGGAAAACAACAGAAAGACGCCATCGAGCCGGCGTTGCCGGCGCGATGACTGCAGTACCCACTCAGCGGTTGCGGGCATGCTCCCGCACCAGTTCAATAATGCGAGCCAGATCGGCATTATCCGGAACCTGATGCTCCATAAACCAGGTAAACAGGTCCGGATCTTCACATTCCAGCAGCTGACGGTAGCGGGCCTGATCGTCTGCGCTCAGACCGGTGAAGGCTTCTTCGGCAAAAGGAACCAGCAATACATCCAGCTCCAGCATGCCACGGCGGCTGTGCCAGCGGACGCGTTTCGCTTCAATTTCGTCAGACACTCGGAACTCCCAGATAAGCAATAAAAGTAAACAACAGAAGGTAAACGGCAGCAGTCGCAGGGTGCGGCCACGCCGGTGATAAAACCGCAGTATATCAAAGCTGGCAGCGGATACCGCTATCCCGACGGTGGTATAAGCCCGATAGCCACACAATCTGCAACGTTAAGAGTATGACCAATTTGCAGTAAACTGCGGCCATATTGTTATCACCGACACAAGACCCGTATTCATTATGTCTGAAGCATCCATCGTACTTCCCGGCCAAATTGACCCGCAGGGGTTCATCCCGGAGCAACCTGCCACACAGGGGCTGACCTGGCTTTCCGCCTTTGCCCTGCTGGAAATCAGCGGCCCGGACAGTGAACGCTTTCTGCAGGGACAATTAACCTGCGATATGACCAGCCTTAAAGCAGACCGCTGGACTCTGGGCGCCTGCTGTACCGCCAAAGGCCGCATGGTGGCGAACTTTGTGATTGCCCGCCATGGCGACAGCGTCTGGCTGCGTCTGCCACGGGCTCAGGTCAGCGCGCTGCGCCAGCATCTGGCACGCTACGCGGTGTTTTTTAAGGTCACCATGACCGAACATCTGGACGACTGGCTGGTCACTGCCGATGTGCCTGCCGAGCTGTCTGCGTACGACGACAACCCTGACAGCCTGAGCGATGGCCGCCTGCTGCAGCACGACAGCAGTGATAACAGCCTGACCCTGCACTGGCCGGATGGCCGGGTTGAATACTGGCTGCCAGCAGAAAAAGCCAACGCCCAACTCCAACAGGCCCCGAAACTTACTGCCGAGCATCAATGGTGGTTGGGCGACATTGCCGAAGGCATTGTCTGGGTCGAAGAAGCCAGCCGCGAAGCCTGGGTGCCACAGTTTATCGACTGGCATATCCACGAGGGCATCAGCTTCCGCAAAGGTTGCTATACCGGTCAGGAGATCGTTGCGCGTCTGCAGTATCTGGGCAAAAGCAAAAAGAATCTGGTCGCCGTGAGCACTGTCGCGGATGCCAATATCGCCATTATGACCGCCCTGCAGGACAGTCAGGGTAAGACGCTGGGCGACATTGCCGCCTGGTGCGGCCGTCTTGGCCTGGCGGTGATGAACAGCGACTGGCCAGAGAGCGGCATAAAAGCCGGGGAAATTCCCGTCACTCTCGCCCGTCTTTCCTATACTGAAGGCACAACTGAGCAGAATAACAGCGACGCTGATCCTGCCATCACAGACAACTGATCCGGCCACAGGGCCGGAGCGCTTAAGAGGCCGGCCCATGAGCAACCTGGCACAACAGGTAAAAGACGATATCGTAGCCCAGATCAAGAAGGACGAACTGGTGCTGCCCACCCTGCCCGAGATTGCTTTACGTGTACGCGAAGTGGCAGAAGATGCCAACGCCACCATTCCCCAGCTGAGTCAGATCATCGCTCAGGACCCGGCGCTCAGTGCGCGCATTATCAAGGTAACCAACAGCCCGTTAATCCGCGCCAACAGCCCTGTCACCGACCTTGGCACCGCCATTTCGCGCCTGGGTATCGATTTCACCAGTAATCTGGCCATCGGCCTGGCCATGGAGCAGATGTTTCAGGCCACCCACGACATTATTGATAAACGCATGCGCGAATGCTGGGCACGGGCCATGGAGATCGCCTCATCGGCTCAGGTGCTGGCGCGGCATTTCACTAAACTGCAGCCGGATCAAGCCATGCTCGCCGGACTGGTACATCAGATCGGTATGCTGCCGATTCTCGCTTATGCCGAAAATCACAGCGACCTGCTCAACGACAGCTTCTCACTGGATCTGGTACTGGAAAAACTGCATCCGTCTCTGGGCAGCTATATTTTGCGCAGCTGGGAGTTTTCACCGGATCTGGTCAATGTACCGAAGGAATATCTGAATCTGCAGCATCAGGCCGACAGTGCGGATTACTGCGACCTGATCCAGGTTGCCACGCTGCAAAGCTACGACGGCAGCGATCACCCGCTGGCACGGATCAAGCGCAGTGAGCTGGGTTCCTATCAGCGCCTGGGGCTGGATGCCGACGATGAAGTTACCCAATGGCAGGAACTGACTGAAGAAGCCGAAGCCACGCAAAACGCGCTGCGCTGAGCGCCGACTAAATACCGGCCAGCGGGTGCTTATCCTGCGGCCAGGGAGATTCCAGCAACGCCTCAATCCAGCTGGCCGGCACATCATCCACATGAGCGTGCTGCCAGCGCGGGCTGAAATCTTTATCCACCACCATGGCACGAATGCCTTCGGCAAAGTCCGGATGCCGCACCGACTGATAGGCCAGCACCAGCTCCCACTGCACCACCTCTTTTAAACTCATCTGCTTGCCGCGGTGCAACTGCTCCATAATCAGGTGTGCCGTTGCCGGACAGCCGGCTTTAAAGTTATTCAGTCCCTGCTGCAGCCAGGCGTTGTCTGTGCTGTGCGCCGCAAAACGCGCTGCTATTTTGCTCAGATCGTCGCAGGCAAAGAGCTCATTCAGTTCGGCCTGCACCGGTTGCAGCTGGCTGGCGGGCATCTCCGCCGCTGCTGAGCCTTCAAGCTGCTGCAACAGAGAGCGCACGCAATAATGGTTTTCGGCCTGGTTATCACTCCAGTTTTGCTGACGCAGCTGCGCCAGAACCTCATCCAGCTGGGCGTGCTGCAGGCAATAGTGAGTCAGTTTCAGGTCTTTGCAATCAACGGTATTCATATGACTGCCGGACAACCCCATCCAGTGACCCGCCGGATATGGCAAACGTGACAGATACCAGGTGGCAGCAACATCCGGGAACAGACCGATGCGGACTTCCGGCCAGGCCAGCTTCAGTGTCTCAGTACCAACGCGGTGATTAGCGCCGATAAACAGCCCTAAGCCACCGCCCATGACAAAGCCATTTCCCCAGGCAATCAGCGGCTTGGAAAACAGGTGAACGCGGTAGTTTTTGCCATATTCGCCGCTGAAAAAATTGTCAGCATAACGGCAATGCTCATCGCCTTCGGCCTGCATGCTGTCATACAGCTGGCGGATATCGCCACCGGCACAGAAGGCTTTATCACCGGCACCACGCATCAGTACCGCCACCAGCTTGTCGCTCTTTTCCCAGCGCTTCAGCTGCTTGTCGATCAGATTCACCATGGTCAGATCGACAGCATTCATGGCTTTTGGGGCATTCAGGGTCAGAACACCAATCTTATGGCCAGAACGGGTCGTCAGGGTGTCAAACAAAACCGGGGATTCAACAGTCAAAACAGTCTCCTTGAATGTTCCCAGGGCCTGCTCATCTTTATTAAACAGGCTCTGATAATGCTCAGTCGGCGCAGAACCGGCAGACAATCCGGCTGCCGTACGCGCATCATACAGGAGTGTTACACTCACACGGAAAGCAACCGTACGCCAGAGTGAACACCCAGCATGACGCCGTTACTGAGTCTGATCATAATTGCCGCCATTATCGGCCTGTTACTGCTGCTGATGCTAGTCGACCGAGGTAGCAGAGGCAGTGAATTATCGGCTCTGGCTGATCAGCTGAAACTGGCTTACCGGCCTTATGCCTCACTCAGCCAGCGTATCCGCGACGCGCACTTTCAGCTGCTGGATATTGGCCAGTTCCGCCATTTCCGTCATCTGCTTGAAGGGCAACTGGAGAACGATGACAGCCGCTACCTTAATCTGTTTGATTACAGCCTGATCGGGGCCGGAGGTGCGTCGACCCAGACCGTTATTCTGTTGCCCTGCCCGCTGCCCGAGGCCAGTGCCTTCAGCATCTGTCGCAAGCGCTGGTTGCAGGAAGATGTGTTTTCCGAAAGCCAGCACAAGAAGCTCGCCTCATTAACGGCACAGCAGAAACCCCTGCTGCTGCGCCAGTGGCAGCTGCACAGCCAGAATGGCGAACGCCTGTGGGCCTTACTGAAACCAGAGGTCTGCGACTGGCTTTTGGCGCATCCTCACCTTCACATTGAGTGGGCAGATGGCATCCTGCTGCTCTGCCGGCCTCACCATGTTCTGCCACCGGCCCAGATCGAAGACGCCCTGCAGCACGCCCTGCAACTGATCAAACGTCTGCAGGACAGTGCCAGAACGGTCTGAACCAGCGTCTCTCAATAATAAAATTACAGGTATTTTTTATGCGGCCTATCTCAGCCATGTTTCAGACGTCCACCCGCTTGCTTATCGGCGCCACGACCTTCGCAGCATTAATGCTGAGCGGCTGCTCGGCCAGTCAGCAGGAAGTGATTTATGACAAAGCCATTAACCTGGCCCGCAGCAGCGCCGACCTGACCCTGAAACAGGCCGCCACCGGTGATGTGGAAATGCGTTATCTGGAACGTCAGGGCACAGGGCCAACCGTCTTATTGCTGCATGGTTTTTCTGCCAACAAAGATACCTGGCTGAAATTTGCCGCTGAAATGCCACAGGATTATCACCTGATTATTCCCGACCTGGCCGGTCACGGTGACACCCCGGCACCATCAACTCAGGATTATAATTTAATCCGCCAGGCTGAACGCCTGCATAAGCTGATGGCTGCGACGGGCGCTGAACAATTCCATATTGCCGGTAATTCCATGGGCGGTGCTATCAGCGCCATTTATGCCACCCGCTATCCGCAACAGATTCTCAGCCTGACCTTAATTGATGCTGCCGGTGTTGATGCGCCAGAGCAAAGCGAATATATGCAGGCACTGGCCGAAGGCAAAAATCCGTTAATCGCTACCGACGAAGAAAGTTTTGAATACCGCTGGAATTTCGTCATGAGCGAACCACCACTATTGCCATGGCCGCTGCGTCCGGTGGTTGTGCGTAAAACCATCGCCCGCGAAGGTATTAACCGCGAAATATTCAGCGATATGCTCGCTACCCGCGAAGAGCTGGCAGCCAGCCAGTTTGAGCAACAGCTGAGTGCAAAAGTCACCATGCCAACGCTGATTATCTGGGGAGAGGAAGATCGCGTACTGGATGTATCAGCCGCACAGGTATTCAAAGAAAAGCTGCCACAGGCACAGGTAAAAATTTATCCGGGAATCGGTCATTTACCGATGGTCGAAATTCCGGCTGAAACCGCAGAACTGTACAGCCGTTTTATTGCAACCGCTGAATAATTCTGCAAAAGAGAGAATGCAGGCCAAAAAGCCCCATTATCCGGGGCTTTTTTATGTTTTTTAATAACGTTTAAACCGGTTGCAAACGCAACAGTGTCCGCGCCATATATTCTCCCTGATAAGCGGCAAGACTCAACTCCAGCTCTGACGGCTGACGACTGCCATCAGCACCGGCTATACAGGCAGCGCCCAGCGGTGAGCCGCCTTTTACCGTACTGATATCCGTTAACCCCGGAGCGGTATAAGGCAGGCCGGCAATCAACATACCATGGTGCAGCAGCGTGGTATGAAACGACTGTATCGTGGTTTCATTACCACCGCCGGTGCCGGTTGAGGTAAACACACTGGCCAGTTTTCCCACCAGTGCATTCTGCATCCACAGGCCACCGGTCTGATCGAGGAAATTTCGCATCTGAGCTGCCATATTGCCGAAGCGGGTTGGCGTGCCAAAAATAATACCGTCATAGCCGGCTAATTCGGCAACGCTGGCTTCATCTCCGGCCTGTTGCATTTTAATACCGGCTTTTTCCGCTATCTCAGAACTCAGGGTTTCCGGTACACGCTTCAGGCTGACGTCGACCCCCTCAATTTTACCGGCACCTTCTGCTACGGCCTGTGCCATGGTTTCGATATGGCCATAACTTGAATAATATAAAACCAGTAATTTTTTCATGCCGCCTCCGCCAGTTGCTGTTCAATTAATTGTTCTAACTGCTCATTGCTTAACGTGCTGGAAACCAGCGTTTTACCATTAATCAGCAAGGTTGGAATCGAACGAACATTCAGCCGCCGTGCCAGCGCTATATCATCTTCCACCAGCAGGCGAAGTTCTTCCGTTTTTACCTGTGCCGCCAGAGCCTTACCGTCAAATCCCAGCGTATTGGCTGCGGCTATCAGAGTGTCTTCACTGCCAATATTTTCATTCAGCAGCAGGTGACGACGCTGAATTTCATCGAACATATCCCAGTGGGCAGCAGTGCCGTAGGTTATTTCTGCGGCCTTGGCGAACAGTGCCGCCAGCCAACCGGACGGATAAGAAAAAGGCTTGGCGCGCATGCCCTCGGTATTAAAACGGGCCGGATCATCGGCAGCTGCCTGACACTGCTGCCAGTGGCGCAGAATTTCGGCTTTTGCCAGCGCCATTGAGCCAAAGCGCTCAATCATTTCCTGCTCATTGCGCTGCAATACAAAACAGCGCTGACGGATCTGAACCTGCGGATGGTCCGCCCAGCGGCGTAAACGTGGGCTGAGCACATAGCACCAGCCGCAAACAGCATCATGGAAAAAATCGATTGTGATCATTACTGCTCTCCTGTTGCAGATATTGGACGGAGAGCAGATTACGGCCAGGGGAAAATAAAAAATAATGAAAAGAACGGCTGAATATACGCCGTTTTTTGCATGTTTATTCGGCAGGCGGGGTCTGGATCAGCAATTCATACAGGCGGGCAACGGCAGTCAGATGTGCAAACTCCGGGTTCAGACCGATATGCAAGGCCACTTCCCGCTCATTGCCGGCTGCCAGAGTAAGGCGCTGCATCCGCCCGGTAATCAGATATTCCGGCAGCCAGGCAAAGCCCACACCGGCTTCTACCGCCTGCTGGGCAAGTGCTGCAGAATCAAGGGTCAGACGCTGCTGTGCTGCCAGCCAGCCACTGTCGCGGTTGGCGCTGCCACTATCACGCAACACGATCTGGCAGTGTTGTTTAAGGTCGCTGTCAGTGAGTTGCCCGGCGCTCGCCAGCGGATGAGATAAACCGCAGACACAGTGTTTACGCAGCGCCAGTAAAGGCTCACTCAGTATGTCATGGGGTAATTGACTGGCGATGGCGACAGCAACCAGCCCCTGTTCCAGCAGCTGCGCGGCACCCGATAACGCACTTTCATAAATCTGTACCGACACCTGTGGCATTTCTGCGCTGAACTGCGCCAGTCGCGGTAACCAATATGCCGGAGGTAACAGGACATCCACCGCCAGGGCGATTTCCTGACGCTGTGCCAAAGCACTATCGGTAGCTTTTATTTCCAGCGATTCGGCGCGGGCCAGTAAAGCCCGTGCCTGCACCAGCAATTGTTCCCCGGCCAGCGTCAGCTGCGACTGACGCCCCTGAACCTGAAATAAAGGCTGATTTAATAAAGATTCCATTTTTTTCAGACTGTGCACCACCGCCGACTGGCTCTTGCAGAGAAATTCTGCCGCTTTAATGGTGCTGCCCTGCTCAGCGGTGGCAACAAAAGTGCGCCACATTTCCAGAGTAATTTTCATACTGTTTTAAACCGCATACCGACCTGGGGATACAACCGTATTTCCTGACGGAAACCGGCGATGTCAGAGCTTGCTTACAGCGGAGAGCAAAGCTCTGACAATATACTGAGCAGCTCTGACAACATACGATGACGAAGTTATTCGTCCGCCCAGGATAATACCTGTCCGGTCACGGCGCCGCCATCAATGACGAATTCACTGCCGGTTGAATAGGTGGCTTCGGTAAACATAAAGCGCGCCATGCGCGCGACCTCAAGCGCCTCACCAAACCGGGGAATGGGCTGCGCCTGAGCAATATTATCGGGCAAGCCATCGGTCATGGCTGTGCGTATTGGCCCCGGGTGTAATGACAGCACGCGGATATTATATGGCGCCAGATCCAGCGCCGCGGCCTTGGTCAGCCCGCGTACGCCCCATTTACTGGCAACATAACCGGCAAGACCGCCATAACCCTGCAAACCTGCCGTGGATGAGGTATTTACAATGGCCCCGCCCCCTGCTTTTTTCAGCGCCGGTGTGACGCAATGAATGCCGAGAAACACACCGTATAAATTGATATCAGTTACGCGCTTAAACTCTTCCGGCGAGCTGTTTTCTGCACCACTGAAACCCACGACTCCGGCATTATTGAATAGTGCGTTCAGGCCGCCGAATTCTGCTTCGGCAAAAGCGATTGCCTGCTCCCAGTCCTTAACACTGACCACATCCAGATGCCGGTAACGCACCCGTGAACCCAGCTCCTTAGCCAGAGCATTTCCTGCATCGTCCTGTACATCGGCAATCAATACCTGAGCACCTTCCGCTGCCAGCAGCCTGGCGGTAGCGGCACCAATACCACTGGCTCCGCCAGTGATCAGTATTTTCAGATCCTGCGTTGCGATTACGTTCATAACGGTTCTCCTTGCTGATTCTGCAGCCGGCATTTACCGGACCATGATCAAAGCATAGGCAAAAAAAATCCGCTGCCACACGGGTGACAGCGGATTATGCGTTATTGCACTAACGCCCGGTTTATTGGCGGGTCAGGGTTTTATCAAAAGCACGGGTCACTTCACCGCTGACGCTGTCAACGGTATAAGAAGT
>NZ_DDCJ01000135.1:31715-33268 GCF_002335285.1 Thalassolituus sp. UBA2009 | reverse complement strand
GCGTTGCGCTCGGTGTCTTTGAACTCACGGCTCTTGCCACCGGCACCGGAAACCATGTGCAGGGTTTTTCCGCATTTATCCACCGGCTGCAGGAACTGCAGTTCGTGATCGTGACCGGCAATCATCACATCCACCTTGTTACAGACGTGGTCTTTCAGCATGTCGTAATACACCACGCCGGCGCCCGGGAAGCCGTCATACATACCGGCGTTACCGTGCTTACCGTTGGACAGAAACGGATGATGGGCAAAGGCAATTTTCCACGGTGCAGAAGCGTTATTCAGCTCGCGGTCGATCCATTCTGCCTGGGTCTTTTTGTACGGCAGCTGCCAGTATTCAGCATCGGCATCGCCCACTGCGGCCAGCGGGTTGGAATCGAGGGAGAAGAAGTTAATCAGTGGCTGCTCTTCGTTTAACGGCGCGGAGAACGTGTAGTAACGTGCCGGCATCTGCCACTTATTGCTTGGGCGGTTCTGCTGGTAGTGATAATCCACCTGAATATCGCCTTTATCGTTATCCAGACCGTCACCACCGAATAACCATGAGTTATCGTGGTTGCCCAGCGTCATATAAAACGGGAAGTTGAGGTTTTTATACGGGTCTTCAAATTTGGTCTGGAACTGAATATCCGATACCGAATCTACGCCGGCCTCATAAATGTTATCGCCCAGTCCGATGGCGAAATCACAACCACGCTCGGCACATACAGATTCCAGTGCAGCAGCCACTTTATACTGACCATCACCGCCAGTCCCCATATCGCCGATAGCGATAAAGCGGACGGTCTTGTTAACAGTACCCACATCCGGCAGCGGCTCCGGGGTTTTCGACATGGCCAGCGCCTGAGCGGCAACCACACTGCTCAGCAGCACGGGAAGCATCATTTTATTCATAGGTATCTCCTTTATTCAGCGGTGAGAACAACATTGTGAAAGCCGCCGCAGCATAGTGGCACCATGTTACAGCTTTGTTTTTGTTTTATGGCAATGCGGATAACAGCACAAAGGTACCAATCTCAAAAGGACACTACCGGCCAGTGGTGAGGATATAACGCAACCCGGCTCAGGACGGCGTCAAAACAGCCAGATACACCGACCGTTAAAACGTCATTTCGGCCATATTCAACACAGGCCAGCCACTCTACACTGCGCGCCTTTACAACCAAAACCGAAGAACCCAGCTATGGTAAACACAGATAAAGCAAACCGTCCTAACCGACTCAGCACCGTCGTCAGCAAAGTGAATAAACTGCCGGTAGCCTGGCGCGCCAAGGCACTGTCACTGGTAATGGGCCGGGTGATTCCTTTCGCCGGCACCGCCGGCACCCGCGTAGAAAAACTGACACCGCAGGAATGCGTGATCGTTATGCGCAACAAGAAGAAAGTGCAGAACCATATCGGCAGTGTGCACGCCGCGGCGATGGGTCTGCTGGCCGAGTCGGCCACTGGTTTCATGACCGGCATGAGCGTACCCGATGACCGCATCATTGTTATCCGCTCCATGCAGCTGGAATACCTCAAGCGTGCCAGCGGTGATATGAAAGCGGTGGCAAG
>NZ_DDCJ01000135.1:0-31449 GCF_002335285.1 Thalassolituus sp. UBA2009 | reverse complement strand
ATCACCGATGGCAGCGGTACCGAAACCGTCAAAGCCACCATGGTGTGGGCGTGGACGCCGAAGAAGAAGTAAGTATGTGATGCAGCGGCAAAGGAATTGCCGCAGCCATTACGCGGGAGCAAGACGCTACTGCCGTTCATGCTCCTTACAAATCAGCTCTGCATCTTCTGCTGACAGTGGCTGTTGCAGCAGATTGCAGAAATACCCGTCTTCTGTCTCACGGTTATGGCGACACGAACGGCATATACCAAATGATTTCATCTGATTAGCGCTTAAAAATCCTGTCAGCAATAATTTCAGGGCGGCGCTGACCTGTTGCTGCTCAGCAGCCGATAAATGCGCACAGGCTTTAACAAACATCGGAGAGGGAATCAGCTGCTGCAACAGCTGCTGACCCGCCTCAGTCACGCGCAGATGCGTTACGCGCTTATCCGCGGTATCCGCGACCTTTTGCAGCAATGCCTTTTTTTCCAGCACTTTCAGCGTCTGCGACACCGTGCCTTTGGTCTGCCCCAGATACTCACTCACCGCCATTGGCGTATCCGAATAGCGATTGCAGATCGACAGGTAATGCAGCGCCTCCAGCTGAACCGGCAACAGGCCGAATTCTGCGCCGCACTGGCGTGCGTCAACCCGGAGTAATTCCCCAAGCCGTTCAACGTGGTTGTAAATCAGATCAGTCATCATTGGCACATAGTATCGACTGAAAACTTTATTGACAACAGGGCAATCCGTCCCCTAGGGTTTAAAGGTATCGAGTCGATACATAACTTTGGAGAGAGATAATGAACAACGCCATTTTTTATCACGCCGGTTGTCCGGTATGTGTCAGCGCAGAACAGGCTCTGCTGGCCGCACTGGATCAGCAGCGCCTGAATCTGAAAGTCGTCCATCTGGGTGAAGAGCCCGCCGAAATCACAGCTGCGGAATTAGCCGGCGTAAAATCGGTACCCGCATTGCTGCTCAACGGTCAGGTGCTCCATATCAATTTCGGAGCCTCATTAGACGATTTAAAAGGAGCGCAATAATGGCTAATCATTCACTGTTGCTGGCCTTTATAGCGGCGGGATTTTCTGCCGCAGCCTGTGCGGGCGGCCACCATCACGGCGGCATACAGGCAGAAAAGAAAAATATTGAGCTGGCTCCTTTCGATATTATTCATACCAAAATCACCACTGAAGGCAGCATCGCAACCTTCCATATGGCGGTATCCGGTAATGCCGGAGAAAATACTCCCGCGGCGAGCGGACAGCTTGCCGGCAGCCATGTATTTTCTTATGTCTGGCCAACAACCATTGACAGCTATGAGGTGGGTTTTGACAAACAAGCCGGCATTCTGGCTCTGGCGGTAACCAGCCATCCGGATTTTGACGACACACCGCTGTACGATGAAAACAATGATGGCGATACCGGCAACGACGGCAATCTCTGGCACAGTCATTGGGTGGTGTTACATCCCGATGAACGCTGCGGCAAAGGTGCACTGGGCGTTGCCGATATTCCGGAAGGTGTTAAGCCGCGTTTGCCGGCAACCTGGCCGGGCCTGCCAATTCTGCTCGACAGCCCGGGCTGGGACCCGGTGTTCTCCGCCGAGCATGTGGAGGTCCGTGTTCCCTTTGCAGATATTGCCGTTGTTGAACAGGCAAACTTTGATGGTGTAACCGCAGGTTTACGGGTTAATCAGAGTGTGCACTCGCCACTGCTGTGTGTGGTGAATGTAATGGATATAGCCTCGGGCGATCTGAGTTTACCGGGCAAGGTCAATCACTGAACCGTAGCCGGACAAGGATGTCTGCTTATTCAAAAAATCAGAGGATAAATACCTGAAAAGCTCCATAAAAAAGCCCCGGCAGTATTAACCTGCCGGGGCTGTTTTATAGCCGATAAAAGAATCAGTTATTCGCAGCCATATACTCACGGCGCTTTTGTTCGCCATCGATATAACGCAACCACTGATCAGCCATTTTTTCTGCTTCGGCAAACTTCTGCGCTTCTTCAAAGCTGTCGCGTGCGTATGGCAGATCATCCAGATTAAACAGAATCAGACCTTTCAGGATATAGGCCGCCGAAGGCTGCTGCAGCTTACCCAGCTTCAGCGCTTTATCGACATTATTCAGTGCCAGCTTCCATTCCTGACGTTCGGTATGAATCTGCGCCAGCTTGTAGAAGTCTTTACCGGCCTGAGAGGCTTCAGCCGCTTTGGCCATTACCACAATGGCTTTATCGTATTCTTTTGCCAGCATCCAGGCATCACCCAGCAAAGACAGATTTTTAGCACTGGCTTCAATCTTTTTGTCTTTCATGCCGTCTTCAAGAATGGCAGCGGCTTTATACGGAATTTCCTGCCCTAATAAAGCCTGCGCCAGATTCACCAGCTCGCTTTCTTTGCTCAGCAACCCCTGCTCGTGTGCGGTTTCCAACGCCGCCAGTTCTTTCAGCGGCTGGCCAAGCTCGCTGTAAACGGCCGCCAGTTGCACCCAGTATTGGGCTTTAGGATACAGGGTCGAAAGATCCTGCAGACAGCGCGCCAGATTTTTGAAATCTTTGTTCTGGTAGTACACCGCACGCTCCAGCAGCAGCCAGTTTTCTTTTGGCTGGTTGCCCTGCTCTTTGGTCATGGCGATGGCTTTTTTCACATCCGGCAGAGCCTGCTGATATTTCTCCAGCTGGAACTGCATCTGTGCCCGTAAAATAAAGGCTTCAGCATTCGGTTTTTCAACCATCGCGAACCATTTATTCAGCTCGGCCAGTGCATTTTTATAATCTTCCTGAATCAGGTAGAGCTTAGCCAGACTGTACAGTGTGGTTTGCTCCAGACTTTCCGGAATATTTTTGGTGGCAACGACGTTTTTATAAGCGCCGATAGCCTTCTTGTAATCTTCCTGATTGAAATACACATAGGCGAACATATTGTGTGTCATCGCCTGTTCGTAACTGTTGCGTTTGATTTTCTCAACCGCGTTCAGTGCCTCGATGGCTTCGGCGTATTTCTTTTCATCAGACAACGCCCGGGCAGCATCCAGCTTTTTATAGATATGAGGTCGTAAAGTCTGGGCACGGCGTACACGTTTCTTTTCTGCAGAAGAAGATTGCTCTTCTGCCTGCTGATCCTTGCTCTGCGACCAGGCTGCCGCCGGCGCAAGCATGCTTGCACCATAGGCCAGTACCGCAGTCATCAGCACAGCAACGGGTTGTTTCATAGCATTCGTCATAAAGGACTCCTGTTATCTGCCACTCTTATCCAGTTCAAAACGGATAATGTTGCGTACGCCTTTTACCTCAACGGCTTTACCGTTTTCGATTTTCGGCTTGTATTTGAATTTGGTAACCGCCGCCATCGCCTCACGGTCAAAAATACCCGGAGGATCGGCTTCAATAACATGCGGCTCGGTCACCGTACCCAGCGTGGTTACGGTGAATTCCACTACCACATAACCTTCAATACCTTTCTGCGCAGCACGGCGCGGATAATTAGGTGCAACTTTTACGATCGGTAAAAATTCACCATCTCCACTGCCGCCACCGAGTCCGGCATCAACGTTAAGATCGGCGCCAAGATCAAATCCACCGATATCAAAACCATCGGTATTTGCCTGTGCCATATCCGGACGGGGCATATCCGGTTTGGGTGGTTCGGCCGGCGGCGTTGGTGGCTTCTGTGGCTTGCGCTCTTTGGTGCGGACTTCGTCGTCTGGCTTGTCCATCACGAAACTCTGAATGCGGCCAAAGTCCTGTTCGTTCAGCACCGATCCCCCGGTGCTGATCAGGCTCTGCATCATCCAGAACACCGCAAAGGTAGCGACGGCTGCAACCGCCAGCGCAGCGCCGAAGCGTAGCAAGCTGGATTGCATGATCAGCGCTCCTCAGTCGCCAGTGATACATCATAAACACCGGCCTGACGGGCAGCGTCCATTACCGCTACCAGCTGACGGGTTTTGGCTTCCTCATCGGCCTGAATAACGACAGTACCCTGCGGATTCTCGGCGTGCATGCGTTCGATATTGGCGCGTACCTGGCTTTCATCAACTTTGCGTTTGTTAATCCAGATTTCACCCATGTCGTTAATGGCAATCAGGATATTGGCACGCGGCTTGGACTGCGCTGTGCTGGCATCCGGACGGTTGACTTCGATACCGGATTCTTTAACGAACGAGGCCGTTACGATAAAGAAAATCAGCATAATAAATACCACGTCCAGCATTGGCGTAATGTCGATTTCGCCTTCTTCTGCCTGCGGGGTTAAATTCGAAAAACCACGTCTCATACTATTAATTCCAATTAGTGGTCAAAAGTTAACTGGTCTTCAAGGCGAATTTTTTCGCGCTTGATAAAACGTTCGAGCAGTGACTGGGCAAATACCCCGGTCAGTGCACCGACCATCCCGGCCATGGTTGGAATGGTGGCTTTGGAAATACCGGAGGCCATGGCTTTCGGACTGCCGTTCCCCAGAAATGCCATCACATCAAATACTTCAATCATGCCCGTTACCGTTCCCAGTAAGCCGAACAGTGGCGCCAGTCCAATCACCATTTTGATGGTGCTCATATTGGCGCTTAAATTAATGTTCAGCTGGCTGATCAGATCCTGGCGGATCTGATGCGCATGCCAGGAGCGGCGCTCACTGCGCGCTTCCCATTCCTGTACCGCGGCGGCCAGAGCCGGGCGGTACGAGAACATAAAATAAGCGGCGCGTTCGAGTACCAGTAACCAGAGGATAAAAATCAGTCCGAAGATGGCGTAGAGGACGTCGCCTCCACGTTCCATAAACAGATATACCGGTTCGTACAATTCACCGAACATCATGGGTTACGCCGCTGTTGCCTGAGGTTTGGTCTGCTGTTCGGACTGACGCGCCAGAATACCGGTGGCGCGTTCTTCCAGAATCATCATCAGTTCACGTGAACGGTTGTTGGTTAAGGTATGCAGGAACACACAAGGAATTGCCGCAACCAGACCCAGAACCGTTGTTACCAGTGCCTGAGAAATACCACCTGCCATCAGTTTCGGATCACCGGTACCGAACAGCGACATGGTTTCGAATACGTCGATCATACCGGTCACCGTACCCAGCAGACCCAGCAATGGTGCAACCACGGAGATAATTTTGATCCAGCCGATTGCGCGGGTTAAACGTGGAATTTCAGCGGCGATTGCTTCGCCCAGATGCAGTTCCAGGGTTTCGGTATCGGCATTTTTATTGGCATTAAATACTGCCATTACACGACCCAGAGCGTTATTTTCGTTTGGCGTGTCGTTATCCATCTGCGCACGGATTTTTCCGGCTTCGCTGTACAGTACAACCATGCGCCACAGAGCCAGGGCAATACCAATAGCACCCAGTACAATAATGATGTAACCAACCACACCACCCTGATCAACACGGTCACCCAGCTCTGGTGACTGCCCCATGATTTTCAGCAGCTGACCACGGGAAGGATCGATCCAGAAACCGGTCAGTTCAGTGCCGGTAGCAGAAGCCAGTTCCGCGGCAGGATCGGTGTAACGGCTGCCAGGCTGCTTATCCAGCTCGACCAGACGACCGGCTTCCAGATCCCAGTTCAGGTATTTATCAGCAGAGACAACGTTAAAGCCGCCAACACGAATAACCTGCTCTTCCGTTGTATCACCGCTTGGCAGTACCACTTGCGCGTTGTAAGTCGATACACGGCCGCTGTAGGTCATTTCACGCTGCATTTCGAACCACAGACGTTCCAGTTCTTCAATGGATGGCAGCTTGGAAGAAGAACCTGCAGTTTTAATCAGATCGGTCAGGAACTGTTCACGGCCCGGTAATTCAGAACTGATAACAGAACCTTCAAATACCGCTTTGGTATCGCCGGCCACCTGCTGCAGTACACCGAATAATTCTTTCAGACTGCCCAGACGGTTATTCAGGCGTTCCTGAGCTTCCGCCACTGCGGTTTCGTTCTGCTGAAATTCTTTTTCTTTCTGTGCACTCAGCTGCTCGAGACGGGTGCGCTCATTCTGCGCATCCGCAACCATTTTTTCCTGCTCAGCTTTTGACTGATTAAAACGTGCCAGACGCTGTTTGAATTCTTTATCATCACGGGCCTGACCCTGTTTAACCAGATTCAGCAGAGAATCAACACTGACCGGCTCCGCCGCCTGAACATGAGTATTCAGACCCAGCACCAGAGCGGCACTTAAAAACAAAGATTGCAGTTTCATTATTTGGTCTCCTGCTGTGCTGAAGTGGGTGCGGCGACAGGCACTTTAATCAGATCTGGTGCGGCCTGTTCACGGGCGATACGGATACCGGCCATCAGCTTGCTTTTAAAGGATGCGTCCAGTGGCTCCCACTGATTAGCCGCGGTGTTCCATACACCCAGCTCCTGACCGTCCAGTGACTGATACATCAGGGAAATACGGCCCACGCGCAGGAAATCCACTTCACGGCTCTGGCCATTGGTCGCCAGCGTGCCACGGTACGATTCAATGGTGCGGCCGTAATCGACTTCGGCCTGATAAGCCTCTGTTACTTTGCGGTATTTCTCGGCAACGGTTACGTCCGAACGGCCCATCATATTTTTCAGATTGGCTACGCGCTTGCTGCGCTCTTCGGCCAGAAACGGCACATCAGCGGCCACAAACTGGTCGATGGCATCAATCATACGCAGCATCAGCGGTGTGATCTGACGTTCAACCAGCGTGACATTTTTAATGCTGGCTTCAATACTGGCCAGCTCATCCTGCTGGGCTTTCAGCTGCTTATCCAGCTGTGTTACGTAGACATTCAGGCCGTCAATTTCTTTGACCAGGCCACGGTATTCACGCTCCTGAGCGCGGATACTGTTATCAACAGAATCAATTTTCTGCTGCGATTGCTGTGCTTTGTTGGCGCGGTTAACGCCCTGATCCAAAGCACCGTCTACCGTGGCGGCAGAAGCACCCATTACCACGCCTGCGCTGAGCATGGCGGCCGCCAGAAGGTTGCGAGTTCGCAGTTGCATCGGCATATGTGTATTACCCGTTTTGTTCTCAATTCGTCTGCGTGACGCAGACTCCCCAAATTCAGAGCGCAAGATACTGCAGTTCTGTGACAGTTCTATTACATGACAGAAAGGCTGCATTTTTATGACAGAGTGTCATTTATTGCCGGAGAGTCTGCACAACAGAACCCGGAGGGATGAGCAGAAGAAGAGTGCCGGGATAAGCAGGGGAGAAATAAAAACGGCGCCCTAAGGCGCCGCTTTATACTTCCAGAAAAACTTACAGTGGAGCGTTTACTGCTGTTGCACCATCCAGTGAACCTGGAATCGTCCAACCAGCCCACCATGCAGTAGTAGCCGCAGGATCTACAGCACCAGCGTAGGTAGTTGCATCAAATGCGAAGCTTGAACCATTATTAACCGCAGTGAAGTCAGTAGTAATAGTATTTGCAGTGGCTTCAGCGTTCTGCACAGCCCACTTATCATTGAAAGTCATAGATGAACTAGTTTCGATAATAGAGCCTGTCGCCGGAGCATCGTTCTTCAGAGCAGTACCACCGCAGATAACATCCTGAACAGACACATCAGTCGCTTGTGAAGTTTTAACTTCCAGACAGCCTGAAGCAAAACCAGTTACTGCAACTTTAGCCAGTGAAGTATTCACTTTACCACGCAGTTTGATGCCTGGCTGACCATCATTGATTGCTCCACCAACGATCGTTACGTTAGCAATGGCAGCCTGAGTAGCACTGGTTTCTTTTGGAATGTCGCTGTTACCTTCGATACCGCGCGGATCGTTGCTACCTGATGGGTTTGCTTCAGGATCCTGATTCTTAACGATCAGTGCATACTGAACGTTACCTTTGTAGCCTTCATCGAAGTCAATATCGTCATCATCGTTATTGGTCAGAACAGCGTGAGTCACATTTACAGTACCACCGAACCACTCAATACCGTCATCCAGGTTATTGTGGACCTGAATGTAATCAATCACGGTACCGTGGCCAACACCTTGCAGAGTCAGACCGTTGATTTCGTTATTAGGGCCGGCCACACGACCAGCTTCAGCAATACGGACATACTTGATCACACCACTGTTATCAGCAGCATCATTACCACCGAATTTGCCAATGCCATCACCGCCTTCACCATCGACGTTACAAACAGTTCCGGTACCAAAACATGCGCCAGTATCCCCCTGACCATATTGAGGTGCGAAGCCCTGAATAACAACACCGCCCCACTCACCCAGACCATCAAAGTCAGCATCCTGATAAGAACTGAAAGTAATCGGATTGGCAGCGGTACCTTCTGCCATCAACTTAGAGCCACGGGTCACCAAAAGAACCCCAGTATTCAGTGCCTGAACATGAACGCCTGGTTGAATAGTCAGAGTTACACCAGCAGCCTTAGCAGCCGCAACGGCAGCAGCATCAGCCAAATCAACGTTACCAGCACCGATGGTTACGAAACCATCCAGGCGCCATTCTTTGTCTGCTGTCAGGGTTACGTCTTCGGTGATCTGACCTTTCAGAGTACAAACGTTATCCAAACAAGAAACGCCAGCGATATTCTTTTTACTGTTGTTGTCATCACCACCACAACCAACCAGTGCAGCGGAAATTACGGCCAGAGCCAGGTAGTTCTTTTTCAGTTCCATTTAATCTTTCCTCAGAGAGTTCATCAAAAGCCGACTCGTATTCTGATCCGGCTTTATGACACTTAAATGACAATTAATAAGTAATTTTTATGATTCAATTAAAAACTGTATTCAACGCTGGCGCTGATATTTGCACCATCGAAATAGCTTTCTATTTCTTTACCATCACGGCTGAAAACCACTTTTTCATCGGTAATGTTATTCGCCTTGGCTTTTACTATAAGATTTTCCGCTGCATCATACTGATAAACAACGTCGAAACTATAACGACCATTTTCAACTTCCGGAGCCAGAGCACGGGATGTTTTATAGATACGATCATCGAAGTAATTCACCAGGAAAGTAATATTTTGACCTGTCGGAAGATGATCAAAACCAAGCTGAAGGTTGGCCAATAATTCCGACTGCCCTTGGAGCTTACGACTGCTTTTTCCTTCGAATCGGGCTGTATCATCGCTCAGATTAACGGTCGCATCCAGAAAGGTCAGATTACCGGAGACAAAACCCGACCAGGCATCACCATCCAGAGTGTTTTTCCGGAAATCAAACTCAACACCCTGAACTGTCGCTGAATCTTCATTACGGAAGGTTGAACCATCAGAAGCAGAACCTGAGCCATCCGGAATACTGCGTTCAATCGGATCTGCAATGTCTTTATTGAATAACGCGACAGAAATACTCTCTTCTTCACTGAAGTAATATTCACCACGAAGGTCAATATTGGTGATTTTTGAGATCTGAAGATTTGGATTACCGAAAATCTGCTCATCGGTTTCCGGATCATACTGTACAGAACGCGAGCGCTCTGTCAGACCTGGACGGGACAGGGTCTGACTGACTCCCAGTCGAACCTGCATTTCCTCATTAGCCTGCCAGCTGACAGAAACTGCAGGAAGGACCTCATTTGCACTCAGTGTATCATCAGCAATACTGCTATTTGGATAGCTCAGGGTCTGTTCAGAATCTTCCAGACGGGCACCGGCCAGAATTTTCACATTCGTCAGGTCCAGCTCAGCCGAGCCATAATAAGCAAACATATCATCGCTCGCTTCATAGCTATCCGTCGGTGAAGTACGAACCTGAATACGAACATCCCCATTATCAAAATTTGCTGGACTAAGAATAGTCTCAATGTCTTGTGTAACATCAACAGTCGCAGAAGAAGTTAGATTGAAACCTATACGAGTAAGGTCTACGGTACGTTCTTTCTGAGATATAAGCATTCCTGCTTTCAATTTAATCGACATAGCATCAGTCAGCATCTCTTCGAAACTGTAATCCACCCCACCTTCAAATGCGTCCTCAGTAAGCTCGGAAAAGCGGCGTTCAACAGTAGAAGGAATCATAACATTATTAATGTATTGATAGGTTCGACGGTCAGGCTCATCACGACGAGTCTGGGCATACCCAAGACGCCAATTAACTTGATGAGACCCATCTGCAAAGAAATGCTCACCAGAAAATTGCTGAGACAAAAATTGACGCTCGACCCATTGAAGCGTAGCCGTTTCCAGACGCTGATCGTTATTCGCATCATAAACATCTGACGTGCGAACAGTATTATCGGTTTTACGCAGTAAAATCGATTTACTGTTCAGTTTATGGTTTTCATTTTCAAAGCCGGCAACAAAATAACCTGTAGCATCAATTTTGCGCTTACTACGCTCATAGGTACCAGAAATATTCTGATCGTCGGTTTTCGCATCATGACGGGCTTCTGTTTTATCGTTGTACTGAACAGCACCGTAAAAACCAACATCGCCGGCATCTTTACTGATTAAATCACCAAATGCGTAAGAAAACCCACGCTCGGGTTTTGCCTGAATCTGATCTACACGGTAATTATTATCGAATGATTTACCCAGAGCCGCAGCTTCTGACGGCAGAGTACAACCAGCAAAATTACAGTAATTAATAGCGTCATTACCGCCATTGGTTGCACTGTCCACCAGTGATGGCAGGTCACGGCTACCATCATCCATACCAGTAAAATCGGTACTACTGCCTTCATAACCATTAACATCACTGAAGGTGGTACGGGTATTCAGACCACCGTTAACTTTGATTTTATTGACCGGGCCATCAGGTAAGCCTTTGGTCGTCATCATGATCGCGCCACCGGTCGTATCACCCGGCAGGTCTGGCGTATAACTTTTCTGAATATTGATCCCACCCAATACACTGGCAGGGAACAGATCCAGAGGGACATCACGACGCATTGGATCGGTACTTGGCATCAGACTGCCATTCAGTGTGGAGGAAATATAACGTCCCTGCAGACCACGCACGACCGCGAACTGACCACCAACCAACGATACACCCGCAACCCTTTTCAGTGCAGAAGCTGCAGAGGAATCACCAAACCGGGCCATCTGCTCAGAACCAATGGCATCCAGTACGGCTGATGAGTCACGTTCCTGTGCAGTTGCAGTTGACGGAATATAAGAACCAACCGCTACCACTTCTTCAATCACGCCATCACCGGACATGCTCATGGTCATGTTGACGCCGGTATTAACGTTGGACATAACGCGTACAGAAGAAACATCGCGCTTACCATAATTCGGGTGCGCGATATTCAGCGCATATTCACCGCGGGGTAATTCGAAGCTGAAGAAGCCATCGGCATCAGTCATCATTGCCATTTCGGTGCCGGCAACAGAAATGCGTGCTCCGCTTACCGGGCCGCCGGTTTCATCAGATTGCAGATAACCTGAAATCTGACCAACAGCAGGAGCTTCTTCCTGACCCGGGGTGTAAATATTAATTTCCGGCATCGGCTCACCACCGACCAGCTCAACCTGAACTTCGGCATTCTGGGTGCTGCCTGCGGTAGCAAAATCAAATTCGCCTAACCACTCACCGTATTTGGAAAGCTCAACTTTGTGATCGCCCTTTTTAATATCAAAAACGACAAAGCCCGATGCACCGACCAGTTTTTTCTGGCCATCAACGCTGACAGCAAGATCACGTACCGCGCTGCCATCTTCGGTGATATACAAAACGGCTTCGCCAGCCATCAGCTGAGACACGAATAAAGACGATGCTGCGGCAAGCAGCACACGAGTTGGTTTCATTACGCCCCCTACGAGGAATACAGGAATTAACAGGCGGCGCCGTAAACGAGTGACAGAATGGCAGTCAATTAACTGTTGTCGTCCGTGATATTCTTCTGACTCAAGCTGGAATCAGCAGCCGCACCTTAAGTGCGGTGCAGTATGTTGCGGTTATATGACATTTCGATTACAAAGCGCCGAAAGCCGGCAGGGGCAGGAATCAGATGGATTTAAGGCCGGGTAATATCTGCAGCAATGGCAGACGGCTGAACAGGCGCACCAGTGATGCATCAATTTTATGGTTTCCGGCATCGGCATGCAGAATATCAAGCGCCCGCCCGACCGGCATCGCGGCTTTGTAAGGGCGATCGGAGGCGGTTAAGGCATCAAAAATATCGCACACGGCCATCATTTTTGCGCCGACCGGAATATCAGCGGAAATCAGCCCATGGGGATAACCTGTGCCATCCAGTTTTTCGTGGTGTGCTCCGGCAATTTGCGGGATACGTTCAAGCTCCGGCGTCCAGGGAATGGTGGCCAGAAAGCGGATGGTATGGCTGACATGGCTTTCTATTTCACGCCGTTCTTCTTCGGTCAGGCTGCCACGACGTACGGCCAGTGCCAGAAAGTCCTGATCTTCCAGCAAGGGCCGCTCACAACCATCAATATCGGGGTAAACCTCACCACGCAATAATTGCAGATGCCCGAATGTACCTTCATCAAGGATGCTGGGTTCGTTGGCCAGTTCTACGGCCTGCTGCATCGCATCCAGTTTTTGCAGAGCCTGCTCTTCAGCCTGCTGCAGTTGCTGTTCATATTCAGTGTTCAGCCGCCGCTCTCGTGCAGCGGTTAATTTTTGCTGCAGAAAATGATTACGCACCCGCTCTTTCTGCAGGGCAATACGGTAATGAAAACGTACCCAGGCTTCCGGGCTGAGTTTTTTGGCTTTTACCAGCACATGTTCACGCACCCCGACTTTGCCGAAATCGTGCAGCAGTGCGGCATAACGTAATTCACGCAACTCTTCGCTGCGAAAACGGATGGCCTGATATTCGCGGCCGGTTTCACTGTGCGCCGCCTCGGCCAGTGCAATGGTAAGTTCGGCAACCCGGAATGAATGACCGGAAGTGGTTGGGTCACGTTGTTCAATAGCGTGTACAGACGCACTGACAAAACCTTCAAACAAAGTATTGATACGTTCAATCAGCAAGTTATTTTCAATCGCAATCCCGGCCTGGCTGGCCATGGTTTCGAGCAGTGTTACCAGCCGCTCGTCAAACGGCAGGGTTTCACGTTCGACGACCTCAGGGCTGCTCAGTTGCACCTGTGGACTGCGTTTACGGTTAATAAACTGGATAACACCGACAATTTTTCCATCGTGCGTGCGCATCGGAATAACCAGCATTGAGCGGGTACGGTAACCCAGCTGCTGGTCATAGGCTTTATTAAATGCAAAGCCGGAGCCTGCTGGCAGGTGGTAGACATCGTCAAAATTCAGGATCTCGCCGGACAGCGCGGCAAAGCCGGCCAGTGATGAACTGTCGAGCGTAAAATGCTGCTCTTCCGAATGAAATTCCACCGAGTCATTCTGACTGAGTTTAAACACCATCTGCCGCTCACCGTTGTCGCCGGGTTCAATCAGAAAAATCGACGCAGCATCACAGTTAGCAAAACGCCTTGCCTCTTGCAGAATACGCACCAGTAAGCGGGCATGATCCTGTTCAGCTGACAGCGCCAGGCCGATATCCATCAGACGTTCAAACTGGTTTTCCTGATGGGCAAGCTGGCGGGAAAGGTATTGCGATTGCTGCTGTTGCTGGTAGAGGCGCAGGGCCTGTTTTAGGGCATTGTTTAAAAAGGGTACCGGTAAAGAAACCGGCAGAAGAATGTCAGCCCCTAAGGTGCTGTGATCCAGGCCACTGTGCTGATCATACTCCAGCAGGCGGATCTGGCCTTGCGGCGCCTGCTGGCAGGCTAATGCTGATGAATATAAACCAATGTCCGCAGTCGCGGAGTCTGCCACAGCCATATAGCCGCCATCCAGCAGCGCCTGTACAACGCGGGCTGCTTCCTGCGACAAGGATTCAGGGAAAAAAAGCGTAGGTACCGTACTCATTCGGGTATCCATCCACACATGCCGTTACCGTGTCAGCTTCCAGAATAGACCCTGACGAGGAAACATGTGCTGCGGCCCCCACGCCTCGACCAGGGCCTGTTAACACTAATTAAACAGGCCCTAGGATTTACGCTCTTCGTTACGCAGCAATCTGGCGAAAGCCGTTATCTGCTCTTCAGTGGTTGGCAAGGCATCAAGAACCTTTTCCAGACGCTCTGCTTCGGCCACCATAAAATCAATAAACACCCGGACTTTGCGTGGCAGGTACTGGCGTGATGGATAGGCCAGAGATATTGGCTGCGGCCGCAGGCTCCAGTCGGTAAACAGCGGTACCAGCTGACCATTAAGAAACTGCTCTCCAGCCAGCAGGTAATGCACATCACCAATGCCAGCGCCCTGCACAAGACTCCCCAGACCAGCAACCACCGAGTTTGTTGAGATTGTCGGCTCAACTTTAACTTCCACAACCTCACCGGTTTCATTATGCGTCAGTTCATAGCTTTGCGGCTGGCTGCCCTCGCCGATTTTTACACAACGCATCTGCGTCAGATCATTGGGATGTAAAGGCCGCCCGACACGTGCCAGGTACGAAGGCGCGGCACAGAGTACAGAATCGGATTCTGCCAGCGTACGGGCAATCAGCGACGAATCGGGCAGATCGCCCAGATATACCCCCAAATCAAAGCCTTCCTGAATCAGGTTGACCGGACGGTCGGTATGAATCACTTCCAGCCGGACATCCGGATACTGAGCCTGATAACGGGCAAAGTAATGACCCATAACGCCACTGCCAGCCATCATTGGCACAGCAATACGCAATAAACCCTGTGGGTTCCCCTCGCGGTCAGAAATCATCTCATGAGCTTCGATGATTTCATGTACCAGATGCCGGCAACGACTGTAATAGGCGCTGCCGACTTCCGTCATACTAAGCTGACGCGTAGTACGCTGCAGTAAGCGTGCGCCAAGGTTTGCCTCAAGGTCGGCAACCATACGGCTGACGCGTGATTTGGGCATTCCCAGCGCCTTCCCGGCGGCAGTAAAGCTGCCTTCATCCACCACACGGATAAACACAGTCAGTTGATTCAGATCCAGCATGTGGATATTACGCTCCCTTTACATCGAATACCGGCTCTGGTGTCGCCAGAGCGGATAATTTTACTTATAAATCAATGAGCTACAAAATCGGCCGTTTTTCATACGAATCTAGAGTGTCTCTGGTCACTGTGGTACGATGGTATCCATTAAAAAAATAATAAAACAGGCTTACCATGAATACGTCCTGGACCCGATCAGCACTGGCTGCAGCACTCAGCACCCTACTCGCCGCATGTAATGGCGGGGGTGGTAGTGGCAGCAGCTACAGCGGCACCGATTCAAACACACCTGACACAAATAAGCAGCCGCCCGCTGTTGCCCTGACTCCGGTAGATTTTAATCGTCTGGCTGACAGTGCCTTGCATAGCTGTATTGCAGATACAGGGATTGAATATCAGGAACAGCTGCAAATACTGGAGTGTGCGGACAAGAATATCCAACAACTCAACGGGCTCGAACAGTTTAAAAATCTGCGTGTTTTGAATATCCGCATGAATGAAGTCGCTGACATTACGCCACTTACCAGCCTTAGCTCCATGAGCTATCTGGATGTCAGCCATAATAAACTTAGTGACATCAGTCAGTTAGATGCACTACACCAGCTGAACACATTAGTTGCCGGTAATAACGAAATTCATTCGGTTGATGTTATAAGCCAAATGCCCAAACTAACCCGCCTTTATATAAACCATAATAAAGTGGCAAGCCTTGAGCCACTGGTAAGTACAACGGCTATCCGTCATCTGGCAGCGGAGGATAATCCTGCACCAATGCCATCTTTATTACCGGTCTCACTGCAAACGTTCAGCATCTGATGCTGGAACAATGATCAAAATAAGCCGGCAATTGCCGGCTTTTTTACGCTGAGCCTTTCAATGTGAAAAGCCATCTACGCCCAGGGCTCCCGTTCATATCAGGGTCAAATTATCCCTACGTAAACCAGCTAGTTTTTCGGCTCTCGACCCAAAGGCCAAAGTAATTTACCTATATTACTTCAGAAGTTAGCACACAATTAACACAAGCCTCAATAAGTACTTCCCTTTATCAGTTAGAACGATATATATCTGAGCATAGAGAGAGTTGAGTATTATAAATGCACTGTCTACACAATTTGATCTATTTCACAACAGGCCGAATAGAAAATACAGTATCTGATAATCCATTTAAAAAGGATGATTCAGAAAGACTTTCAGCCTGAGGATATTCTTTGCTATAAGAAAATGCTTTTCCTGAAAGGTCTAGTGAAGCAGGAAAATTTTCAAAATTGAGAAAAAGATGCGCACAACAACACTTTCTGCTGATGTTGTGCGCTGCTTCCATTAATAACATAGGAAACTTAGTGATTTCTGTATGTTTGTGACCACTTAGGCAAGTTATTCACATTACCATAATTCTCACTACCGCTATACAGATCATACTTAGGATGACCTGGAAAATAGTTATTCGGGTGATCGCCAGCCCTTGTGTTAGCAATAAGACCACCATCTCCACCCATATTGAGCCAGAATCCTGGCTCCGTTACCTCCGGAGAAAAACCACCTACACTGCTCCACTGGATAGAGCGGGTTCCGACACTGAAAAAGAATGCTCCTGTATGTTCCAGATAATTAGACTGTACGGGGAATAACTGAGCTTCTTTCGACATATTGACCAGACTTTGCGGATCGGTAATCAAAAGAGAAGCCAAACCAGACACATCAAAGATGGTCAGATTGTTCGCATCAAGCCAGCCAATAGTTCGCACTCCCCCCAGGAAAGCTTCCAGTTTAACCTGTCCAAGGAAACCAGTATCCGCAGTAATTGTCGGACGAATAAAGCCAGAAATAACATCAATAATATTACCCTGGTAACCAAATGCATCTTCAGCCCCCATTCGAAAACCGACCAGTTTTCTTACTCCGGATGACTCATCAAAAGCGAACTCAAAGTAAGGATTTTCCTGCACAAAAGGCAGCATTTCATAAACACCATTTTCATTCCGAATCTGACCCATTGTAACGTCACGCAATTTCACATCTACACCGGAGTCTGGTTGGTAACCGCCTGGGTATTCAAAGAAACTGGCCCCCCCGGTTGTGTGAGTCAGACTTGATGACTTGTATGAATTCGCATCAAGACCCACTGAGCCGCAAGGTTTCGCGGTGCATGCCCAGTCGATATTATCGTTGTAATCAACAGGAACAACATTGTTATAACAAATCTTATTGTTGTCCGGGCCACCGCTACAGTTAGTTCCTTCCGGGCGCCAGTAACGCCCGAGGGATATTTCCTCGACGTTGGCATTAATTTCTATTCGTGCTCCCATCGTCAGTCTTAACAGGCTTAAAGCCGATCCATCGGCCTGGGAAACCTGCTGGTCTGTAACCTCAAAAATAGCCTGTCCATATGTCTCGGAAAGTGTTGCCTCATCCATAGGCTTCATTGCTGCATATGAACACAAGGTGTGTAACATTGTACTCAGCAGCAGAATTTTTATTATTTTCATATTCCACCTATTTAGTTGCAAATATGCTCATAGTCGTAGCTGTAGGAAATTGCAGAACTCCGTCAATTTCCATACCCATCAGGAAGCGATGACCTGAACCAGCATCTACTTCTCTTCCTGCTCCGACATAGATCCCGTCCGTTTTCAAATTGTCGAATACCATTTCCTCCGGCAGAGTCCACTGTAAAGCACCAGTGTTTTTTGATGGGCCAAAATCCCCAACAAGATCCAGCTTAAGTCCTTTTATCTCCATTGCTCCAGTAAGGTTATCAACAACAAACCAGTATTCCTGAGAATCAAGATATTCAGCATCTTTATTGGTGTAGCTTATCCGGCTACCTTCATCGAATTCAAAGCGCGCACTTAGCGTAATCCCTGACTGACCACTAGTGCTTTCCATTTCATCTTCAGTCAACTCATTCATTTCTGACCAGGAAATGACAGGAATCAACAAAAAAATAAGAGCAAAAATTCGCATATCAAAGATCCTGTGTCGTAATAATCATACGCTGGATTTCAATCCCTTTTATTTCAATAACATTCTGATTAGGAATCAGAGGAATCTCATTCAAGGGATTATTCTTATTATATAAATCGACCTGCTCGTTATAGATAACGGTCTTAGGAACAAAGGCACGATGAATAACATCTGGCACTGTTGCTATAATATTCCCACTGGCATCGCGCAAGTAGATATCTTCCCGTCCGGTAATAACTTCTTCATCATTCGGATCACCAAAAGATAGTGACTGAACATAAATATTTCCCTGAGGAGCTTGCTGAACTTCTTTTGGTAACGCTGCGATTTCAATACGAAGCTGTGTACTGGCTGGAAGATACGTCGGATTCTTCCATGTTCCACGCTGGATCTGAGAGTATTGTACAGTGCTGATTGTCATTGGCTGATCAACACTTCCCATTGGCAGATACATATCAACATCACGCAACTCCAGGATACTCGCTTTTGCAGCTTCCTGAGTGACAGGATCACTGACCCGTGGGTCTGCAGAAATACGGATAACATCAGCTCGCAAGCCTGTTGTCATCGCCATTGCCAGACCATAATCAGCCTGAACAGGCGCACTGTTATTCCTGTATTTATTAATTTCTGTTTGCCCGAGCACTTCGTTCTGACGGCTGTGAGACCAAATGTATGAGCTAGTCCCATAGAGACGCGCCCCTTCAACATCGACGAAAGCAATAAACTGGTCGTCGGTATTCATATTTACATTTGCACTGGTAATGGCATCCAAACGGAAATGCAGGTCAAATTTATCAGTAGCCTGATCTAAACGTGCATCTTGTCCGGCAAGATATCCCTCATACTGCGTGGTTAACTCTTCAAGGTTGCCTAGCGGAACATTTGGTGTTCCGCTGAAGAAACCATTAGGAAGCCCCCGATAGTATGATAAAGAACCGACATTCGATGGGGCATTAAACCGTTTTCCAGAATATGAATAAAAATTCCGGTTAAGCTGGCTAACATCCGCCGCCGGAAATCCTGTATACAAAGCGACATGGGTGCGGTTTTCATCAACGTAGGTTCCATCCCCCTCAGGATCAATAGAACTTATGTAGCTCTCACTGATTTCCCTCAAATCTCCAACAAAAAACGGATCATCGTAGGTACCGAAAAAGCCACCGCTGTCAGCCTGACCAGGTGTCGCACCGGAGCGATAAAAACGCAGCTCACTGAAAATAAGCGTTTCCGGGCCATTTTCTGTCAGTTTATAACGAATCTGAAAATCATCCGGATCACCATAATTACCAGAGTGAATCACGACATTATCGAAGGTAGCGCCGATGCCTTCGCCTGTAATTTCTCCTAACTGAGATTCATCCATAGGTTGCATAGCCGATACCATCGGAGATAGCAAAGTAATCACAAATAAGACTATCTGATAATTATTCTTCATAATCAAAATTCCAGAGGAGCAGACCAGCTCCAAGTTCTGTGAGCTGCAATGCAACCACCTGGATTACTCGTTTGTGACAAATTGTCACTCCACAACACGCCACATACAGCATTACTTCCAACATTCAACTGATTAAAGCCACTGACGGTAGGGAATGTCACGTTGGTATTACTGGTATTTGAGCAATCTACGATCGCTACCCCACTACCGCTTTGTTGGAAGCAGATATTACTTGCGGAATCCAGTAAAGACTGACGATTGATCAAGCGATTATAACTTTGGTTCCATGTCCAGAAATTCGCCGGATAACCACAGGAGGATGTTTTTCCCGAACGATTTAAACATTTTCCATTGTTATACAACTGACGGTAATACGGCTGGGCTGCAATAGGAATGGAACGTTGGTAAAGTTCGGGCCAGGTTACCCCATCTCCTCCTTCCAAAGTCAATTCTAAAGTAAATTGAGTCGGATCCAGAACAAAAGGAATGCGCATAGAGCCAGTAATGGTCAGGCTATCATCCGGACTCTGCAGTCCGTCACCATACTCAACTTCTCCATTGCCTGCACTACCGTTGACGGTAAATAGACCTGTATCTCCACCAAGAAAGTCTGCAGTGTCCGTTTGGTTATTTACACCATCAAACCAAGTCGCAGGAGCAGTCCCTGCAGCATTTAACAAACGCCAGCTATAACGAATTTTTGTGTAATCAATATCAAGTGTATTCTTAGCAGGTAGCGTAAATGACCAATTAATTACCTTCCTGTTAGGTGAGTGCTGCTCCAAAGCCACCAGATAAGTTGGCATGGAAGCATCTACTCCTGGCTGATATTCGCGAATGTCTCCACCATCCGTAAGCTTGATACTGTAATTGTTTTGGATACTGTCCTTTGTATTCAGTACCGTAACAAGATCATCGGTTTGGTTGATTGTATTGTCTTTATTGGCATTACTCAGCACCCCCATTCCAACAACTCTTGGTGTTGTTGGGTTTTTCAACATTAACCTCAAGCCAACGCTTGCGGTTGGATCTAAAGTATCTATGGACTTAAACGCCAACTGACGAGAATTATTCGCATCAGCAATGCTGTAACTGATAGTACCCGTTTGTGCAGCTCCTCCTACAAAGTCAACATAATCTGAATCTGATTTCCCTATCGGCTTTCCTTCAACACTTAATTCATAATCAAAACTGAATACCGTATTGAGGTTACCACCACGCAGAATATTAAATATAACATCATCGCCTTCATCAACCGAACCAACTACTGATGACAAAGTCACTAATGCAGGGCTTGTAACATCCACAATTGTAAGCGCGGCATTACCCGAAACAATATTCTCAGAGTCAGCAGGGATTAGCGACAAAGATGCAATCTCATCATTTTCCTGAACATCATCATTCACAATAGTAAAAGTAATTAACTGATTTTCAGTTGCAGCACTTGCTGGTTCAGAAGGCGTTATTGCTGGCCAGTTAAGCTGAGCAGTAAAGCCATAATCTGTAGGTGATGCAGGAGAGGCAATAACATTAACAGTTGCCGTTGGTGCATAAATACTTGTATTGGTCCGGGTAACAATAACCTCACATGTCAGCTCTGCAGCGCTAGGTTTCAGCTCATCAGGGACAGTTACACCAGTATTTGGTTCTTTACAGCTAAAGCTGCTCGCAGCAAATGAAAAGTCTCCTGGGGCATAATCACGAATAATCAGCACCGCATTATTTTGAGCTGTCAAAATAGGATCTGTTGGTGCCGTATAAGTCAGGCCTGTCAGGGCAACGGATAACGACTTATCAGCAGTACCCACCTCTGGATTTACAGCAACTTGTAGATTAATGCATTTATCAGCACCATCACCATCAGCAAAGATGACATTGCCGCTACTGCCTGCCGGAGTTATATCTCCTGCTACATATTGATAATCAACGCCAGCGATCGCATCACCACTGATTTCATAGCTGACTGTTACTTCACCATCGGAACCCGACTCACGTCGGATACAGAAACTCTGAACAGCATTATTATTTTCCAGAACAACATGTGGGTCTGGACCAATCAACGAAAAATTTCCATAAGGATTTGGCGTCAGATCAGTAAGACGCAATGCAAAATTCGCCGGTGTACCGGTGTTCGCACTACCGGTATCACTGATTTTCAGGCGGGCAATTTCGGTACCCTCTCGCAGGTTATCATCGTCATTATCCAATGTAATGACGAAGCTTTGTTGACCTCGGGTATTGGCAGGCCAGCTGACCGCTAAACCTGTGCCTTGGATATAACTGGCAGGGAAAGCAAAATCTGCTGCATTAACTGCTGTTATCATATCAGCCTGAGTACCACGCGTAGCAGTGCTATTAGTACTATCGACGTCTACATAAACAGTTAACGGTTCTTTACTGCCACGGGTACGCTCCAATGCGATAGTGACAGTATTTCCCGGTATTGTTGTGAACTCGTCAGTAATGGTACCAGCATCAACAAACTGAACCTGCCCCATTGGCGGCTCAGGCAATATATTAGCTCTCTCCGTTGCATTCAGTGCCCGATTAAAGACTTGTAAGTCATCAAGCAGTCCAAAGAAAGAGGATGCATGTCCCGGAACTTTACCGACATAAAGATTGCCGGTGTTAGCAACTGCGGTTTCCCCGCCAGTATAGGTATAACTCGCCGCGAGTTCTTCATCGATGTAAACACGGAACCCCGTAGCATCCTTAACGTAAATCAGATTCAGCCACTGCTGGAAAGGAATATCTGCAACGTTAGCTGCACGATTGTTGTCAGCGCTTGTTGAGTTAGTTGCATGCAAAGAAGCAGCATCCGGATACATAAAGAGTGCAGGCTGACGTTCGAGATCACCATCACCTTTCTGCAGAATACCACCAGCAACGGCGCTTTCAACACTGATACGGAAAGCAACCGTATATGCATCTTCCGGAAGTACCAACCCATTAACACTGTCGGCTGCCAGGCCAGGTATTACCATGCTTCGTGTGTTTTCAAGCATAAGAGCGCCGTTAACGACATCTGGCATAGGATATGCCACCGTATTAAGGGCGTGATGATCATTGCCCGAAATATCATTTTGCGGCTGTGATGAATTACTAAAGTCGTAGTGTGCGAGAATAGGTGCTTTTACCCGAACATTGACAAAAGCTTCTGCCACCGCCGGACTGGCCGTACCAGGAGGAATATCCGTCGCAGTTACTTTAAAGGTCAGAATACGGTCTTTCTGCAATAAAGCCGGCGTTGAATAATTGGCGACAACCGTTGCCGTGCCATTGGCCCCCAAAGTCACAACACTGCTGCCCACCGTAATATCATTGTGAGTGCTTGCCGGGTTGTCAAAATCTGTATTGCTGATCAACTCCCAGCTGGCCGACGCTACACCAACCTCCTCATCATCAGCCAGCGATGCATGCAACTGAATATTATTAACCTGTTCATTAACCAGTTGTGCTGTCTGAGTCAGATCAATGGATACGGCAAAGTTGGTTTCCGCACCATTAATCTGCCATTCACCTTCCTCAATCCGGTCGTGGGCATTAATCCAGACTTGCTCAAGACCTGCTAATTCCAGGGCAAGTTTTAATTTTGCATTGTCTACAGCATTTGTAGGCGCTGAAAAATGCCAGTCAGTACCCTGGGCCTGGCAGGCAGTAAAGCCTTCGGACCAGCGCAAGTCAGTCGTTGGTGCGCTGTTTACAACACGCCATTCATAGCCGTTTGTGCATGAAAATCCACGGGATACTGGTGTGCCAGATAAATACTTACAGCTATCCGAATGCCAGGTTCCGCTCCCTGTTGTCACACGATCAAAATAACCGCAGTCATTATTCTGATCGAGCAAGGAGCTTACAGCCCAATCACCATAAACCTGATACGGGCGCCAGCTACCTTCGACTTCCTGATCACTCAGGTTCAGCCAGACATCTTTATTCGCCGCAATAACAATGGCCTGCAGAGTATTCTGATCCATCGTTGCAGAGTGGTTGCCGTAGCCATTTGGCGAAATAAATTCACTACCCGGATATTCCAGAGCGCAGGCAGAAAAACCGTGCGACCAAATACCTTCTTCCGTTGTCAGGTACCATTCAATATTAGCACCGTTCACTTTGCGACAGGCGAATGGAGCAGTCTCTGTAAAACATTTGGCCGCATACCATTCACCCGTACTGTTTATACGTGCGCAATCACGGTTACCTGTATTGGACGGCTCATTTTCAGCCCACCAAGCATAACGTAAGCGATTAGATATCCACTGAGATTCGAGTCCTGTATCTGAAAGATTTACCCAGACCTTTTCTCCACCACTGATCTGGTTGATCAGAGCATTCATTTCATCTGGGGTTCGGGGTACAGCAAACATTCTTCCAGCCAGGGAATTATCACAGGCAGAAAAACCATCTCTCCACTGACCACTCAGTCCTGTCACTGTCCAGTTGCCATCAAAACACGCATATGGATGAGCTTCAGAACAGGGGACATCTGTCCAATTACCACTGCCATCCACGACGGCACAATCTGAGTTATTGTAATTATCAAATACAGGCTTTTGCCAAACGCCAAGCTTCAGCCGATTAGCAAACCAACGGTTATTTTTGGAGGTGATATTGCTCACATAATAATAATTGAGCCAAGTACTCTTCACCTGAGCATTAGTCGATCGAATTGTAGCATCCAGCGCCAGTTCTTCAGCTGCAGTTACCGGTGCAGAGAAGTAGTACTGCTGGCCAAACTGATCTTTACACATGCGATCGCCACGTTCGTAAGACCAGTAATCTTCACCAACCTGAGGAACTACCTGAAGTGAACCATTAACCAATGTACCTTTGGACGTCGCAATCTTCCAACTGGCACCATCGAAGCAGGCATAATGTGCAGCATTAGCTGTGCAATTTGCGGTATACCAAGGGTTATTCTGCCCGGCCGAAACAGTCGATTTATAGACACAAACATTCTGCGGTTCTTCTCCCGGATAAGGATTCAGCCAGTTAACAAATGGCAGGTTTTTACGGAAAAGCGAACCGGTTCCAGCTGCACCAATATCCTCATCTCCACCATCCGTCATATTCAACCAAACGCGAGAAATAGCAGATAACCGCTCTTTTTCGGCCTGAAGACGAGCAAAATCAATCTGAATCGCATCATTCTTGTTAAGAGGTGCGGCAAATACAAAAGCGGCACCATACTCTTTAAAACACTGTTTATGGCCATCAGCAAGATTCTGAATGCGCCCCTGTCCTTTGGTTACTTTCCAGATATAGCCATCAGTACAGGCCCAAGGGTATTCATTTGCCCCAGAGCAACTGGTATCCGACCAATACCCACTATCAGCCTGGTACACACAATCTTCGCCTTTAATCATTGCAGTTTCAGAAACTGCATCAATTCCGCCGTTATCGGGTTCACCAGGAGCCCAGTTAGGATATTGATCAATCGCAGCTGCATTTAATACCCAACTACCTTCACGCATAGCATCAGTGGCATTCATCCAGACTTGAGCTTCGGCTCCCATCGCATTTTTAGCTAAAATATTCTCGTTATACGTTGTCGGAGCTGCGAAATACCAGCCGGCCCCCAAAGCAGAGCAAGCTGAAAATGCCAGAGAGAAATCATGAAGGTCACCAGACACCGCAGAAATAGCCCAGTTATCTCCATTACGGCACAGGTATTTGAAGTCGGAAGCTGTATCACAGTATTCATCTGACCAGGAAGCATCTGTACTGCTCAACGTCGCACAGTTCGCTTTAACACCACCATTTGGCTCACTTCCAGACCAGATAGGAAGAATAGTAGAAGGCTTATTCCATTCCCATTTACTGAAACTGCTTAACCGGTTGCCATTGATCCAGAAATCTCCGCCATAACCTTCAAGTTTTGCGTAGTACTGCAATAATGCTGATTCATCCAGGGAACGCGGTGCAATGAAGAGGTACCCCTTAGCAAGCTCTGAACATGCTTTCTGGCCATTGCTGAAATCATTCAGAGTGACGGTTTCATCCGTAAAATACCAGCGTCCACCACTGGTACAGGCAACAGGTAATGCAATAGAACAATCACGGGCGCTCCAGCGAGAGCTCTCTGCAGATGCTGAAACACAACGCTCACTTGTATTTAACGTTGGCTGGCCACTATCCCAATTATTAATATCCTGGTTCAGCAGCCAGGTTCCTTCACTCTGCAGATCACTTGCATTGATATAAACATTACTTACACCGGCGTTTATCATTGCAGATATCAGATCATTCTTCTGACTTAATGTAACCGGTGCATAAAATTTATAAGGACCTCCAAATGTCTGTTCGCAAATAACAGACATCGCTTCGGGAGTTGAAAAATCGTAACTCGTCGATGTGATATTCCAGGAACCGTTAGCACTACCTTCAGGATTAAAACAAGCAAGTGGCAGGACAGAAGAACAGCTCAGATCATTCCACAGGCCACTGGCTTGCTGAACGGCACAATTTTCTCCGGCACCGGCGTTATTAGGCTCTCCTGCATTCCAGAAAGGGGCCAATACATCCACACCGATATTCAGGATAAAAGCTTTTTCACGGCGACGGTCATTCATATTGATCCAGACATCGCCAGCCCCTGCATTTGCAGCCACTGTGCGCAAATCCTGAGTTTGCGCATACGACATTGGCGCAGCAAAGCGGTAATTTCCTACAGAGCCATTAGCATCCGGAATCGTGCTGCAAGCGGCATTAGCTGTATCTACCAGCTGATATTCATTTAATGACACCTTCTGTGTTTTCCATGTCTAGCCCGATTGATGCACTGGAAATGGCCCAGTCATAGCCATTAAAGCAGGCAACCCTTTTTAATTTATTAGCACTTATCGTCATCCCAGCGTGCATTACTGCTGTAAAGCTGGACACAGTCTCCTGAATCATTCGGTTCCCGTGGGCTGAAATAAGCTTTTGCGGCACGGTTGGCTCTGGATGCTTCATCCATATAAATGGTGACGTTATCAGAGTACCTCTGCCAGCTTGAGTATGGGCTATCATCAGGCTGACCAACCCAGTTCGTACCTTCCTCAATAAGGTCATACCATACGACACTCGCCAGATCACCACCACTGACATTCGGACTATCATAGCCGTCATTCCATAACCAGAAGCTGCTGTCCTGAATGTATTTTAAATTCAGCCACAAAGGCCCTGTGTCAGAGGACGGACGGGCACTGTTAAGCCTGGATACCAAGGAGCGTTCATGTTCAGTACGTGGAGCTGCCAGAAAATAGCTCTGATACCCATCCCCCCGGCTACAGGCTTCCAGTGCCTGATTACTGAATTGATGCTCTACAGCACGGATAATCCAGTTTTTTCCGTCTGAACATAGGAGTTTTCCTCTGTTATCACAATCAACGGTAATCCACTTGCCATCACTTTTCTGGATCTGAGTACAAATACCCGCAGAGGCATCAGGTTGTCCAGCAGCCCAATCAAACAAGCCGTGATTCAGCATCCAATAACCTTCAATGCCGTTATCGCGCGCATTAATCCAGGCAGAAGAAATTCCGGCAGAAGACAGCGCGTTGCTCAGCGCAGTGTTATCAGAAGAAGTACGGGGTGCAGCAAACTGATAAAAAACACCGAAACTTTGCTGACACACCTGAGTTAATTTTTCGATAGAAGTAAATGCAACCGGAGAGTTTACGATTTGCCAGTTGTCGAGCGTACCGTCAGCACAGGCAACAGCATATGAAGCTGAACAATCAGAAACACTCCAGTTTCCTGCGCCATCAATAATCGCACAATCACTGGCAGCGCCCGAAGGTTCACCCGCCCCCCAAAAAGGAGCAATGGCCGGAGAGTTTTTATTAATTGCCCAGACATTTTCAGTTTTCATGTCCTGAGCATTAATCCAGACACCATTAGTTACATTGGCTGCACTGATGGCAGAGGACAGGGCATTACGTTGCGCAAGCGTAACCGGTGCTGAAAAATAGGTATTAGCAGGACAGGCGTTCTGAGCATTGCTGATGTTTTCAGCTGCATTATTGTCTGCCCCCATGGCAACACTGGCAGAGCTGATCGTCCAGTTAGTGCCATTAAAACATGCAACCCGGCGGCTCTGTTCACAACCAAGATCGTTCCAGCTACCGTTTGCGACCTGTGTCGCACAATCTTCGCTGCTGGAATCATTAGGCTCCCCAGAAGCCCAGAAAGTTACCGTGTCAGCATTGATAATACCGGCCTGTGCACGGGTAATACTGCCACCGTTATAGTCGACAGGTGTTCCTGTATTACGTACCAGGTCATACCAGACAGACGCCTTCGACGAAACGCTTGCTCCCTGAACAGCAACAGCAGTCAGGGCAAACGTCAGCGTGAGAAATAATTTTTTATAATTGTTATTCATATACTACAGGCCCTTACTGGAGCGGTTCTATCCGGAAGTAACTACCCGGTTGCAGCGAAAGATTATTCATAACCAAACGGCCACTCTGCCCTTGCTGAATTAAACCATCGCCGATACGAATGGCATTGATATTGGCATCCATACTCTGATTAAGAATACCGATATGCAGGCCTTTACTGGTCTGGTCGATGGTTTGCGAGACAGAGACATTATTCAGAACAACTTCAGCGGTAAGCGTTGGGTCAGGATCACCGCTGTTTACTGCAGGATCATCTTTAATAGTCAGATCAAAACTGGTTGTCCCTGCGATTGTCAGATCCATTTGCATGCCCTGAGCGCCAGCTCCCGGCAAGGTATAGAGCTGCTGCTCGATACTGCCGCCATTCAGGTTAAGATTCTCGATTGCATATGACCCCATGCTCAGAGATTCATTACTGCCATCTCCGGAGCTCAGAGTCAGCGCACCAATAATCAGATCCAGATCACTGACACCATAAATGGTGGCATCGATACCTGTTGAATAACCGTTATCGGTAAAATCCGTCTGATAGTTAATTTCACCATTAGTGCGCAGCTGGACATTGCGCATATTCAGGCGCTGATCTCCTGTGCGGTAAAACGCACTACCAATATTCAGATCTGCGTTAACAACACCTTTCAGACCATCGACACCAGGCGTGTTATTCGCGGCAATCGTCATATAACCGGTATTAATAGTAATATCGGAATAGCCCACATCGCCAAAGTTATTGGCACCAAAAATGTTATTTCCGGCAGGGTCCAGCAGTGAAATATTTTTGATTTCAAAGCTGCCACTGGTTTCACCAAGCTCCAGTTTTAATTTGTCACTATCGCCGGTCAGAAATAACTCACTACGAAATTCCGATTGTCCGGTTGCAGGCAAAAATACAACATCAGAAGAAAAAGTCAGGCCATCCTCATCAAACTGATAGGTCAGACCACTACCCGCTTCCATCACTGTACGGAAAGCAATTTTAGAGCCGGCAACATCGTTGAGGAGTACAGTCTCCAGGTAACTGTTACCAACAAATTCCCAGACCGAGAAACGCATAGCTCCGAACAGAGTGCGCCCGCTAAGGGATATCTCACCCAACTCCAGATCCAGTGTATTAATATCGCTGCTGCGGATGCTGATGTTACCGCCACTGTCGATATCAATATCTGTACGGATTGTATCGACACCAATCATATTGCCTGCGCCATCAGTTTCGATGGTGCGTAACTTCAGACTGCCGATTTCCAGATAATCTTTACCTTTACCGTCTTTATCGTTTTCAGTAAACCGGATGGTGCCTGTTGTCAGAAAATCACCATTCGGATCCTGTGTAGTCATTTCAATAGTGATACCCGACTGCCCGGATACGGCTGCCATAGACTCATCACCGAGAGGCTGCATCGCCATCACAGGTACAGTTACAGCAACAAAAGAGAGGTACAGCAATTTACGCAGCGCCATATTAATGCCCCTCAACCTGTAAATAACTGTTATTGGTCAGGTTCATCTGAATATCCATCGTGCCGATACTCACCGGATTTACAGCGGCAGCGACCTTATCGCTGCGCTGCAACGTATAATCCTGAACAAGAATATTGGCTGTAACACCGCTGGAAGGGTCAGTATTATCAAAATCAAAAACCAGCCCACGCTGACCATCAACATTCATACGCATGCCTTTGACGCTGAAGTCGCTTAACAAGCTGATATTTGCTGACATTTCAAACACATTCGGGTTGGGGTAAGAACCATCCACTTCACCGGCAATATACACATAATCGAAATTGGAACCCTGCTTCAGTACAGCATCCATCTCCAGACCGATTTCACTGGCGCCACGAGCATTCTTAATCAGCAAATAACCGCCTGGAGTCAGCACAATATTTCGCAGTGCAATACTGTTAAGAACATCGTCGCCAACCCGGGCGTTATAGAAGTTAATGTTACCTCCGGTCGTTGTAGGAAGGCCCATACGCAAGCCTTCGCCAACTAAGTCAAAGGTAATATCCTTAAGGAAAAGACCACCGCCGTTTGCATCATAAGGGTCAGAAAAGTCCACCGTTGTGGTAAAGCGTGCACCTTCATCGTCAATGTAGGTTTCGTAAGACATCGAATTGGGAATATCCAGATCCAGCGTCAGGCCATTACCATCAAAGCCGCCGGCATACAGGTAAGTAACCATAGAATCGCCAGCGCCTATCTGGAAATTGCCCTGCCCAAAACCACCAAGGGAATATTCATTAATGGCAATGGATCCTATTTCCACTTCAACCGGCAGGTCACGGTTGGTGAACACCAGCGCCTTACGGCCACCAACATCTTTTACTTCAAGATCAACCTGAACCGGCCGGTTGGTTTGGGTGTAAACGCGGATTGGCGACATAGAAATACTGCCCACGGTGCCATCTGCACCCAGGCCGTCGTCGTCGATATAAGAAATGGAATCAATACGCGCGTCGTATTCCGACGTATAACGCAACCCCTGAGCCTGACCTGTCACTTCCGACAGCGAGCTTTCATCCAGCGCTTCAAGCGCAAGAGCAGGTGAACCGGCCATCATTGTGGCCAAGATGAGACAGCACTTTGATGCCATCTGACTCTCCCTAATTTTTTATTGTTGTTATACGTACGGACTAGCGGTGATACGAACGTGCAAGATACCAGAACCAAAACAGCCGTTCCACTTATATGCTGGACGATTGTTTTACTTCAAACACGAAAAAATAAGAAAAAAACATTAATATTCAACCACTTAGATAGCAGCTAAACATTATGTAAAGTTCGCAGAAATTGGCCAGATTGCGTCAACCGGAAGCAGTAAGCTCAGGCGTCAGACAGGCAGAAAAAAGCATGGGTTACATGGCGCCAGAAAGTGGCCCGAGGCAACAAATCAGGAGGGGGTTCCGGGCGGATCTGGCCACCCGGAGATCTATAGAATCAGCCCTGCGACAACAGCTCGCGCAAATCCAGAATGGCAGCGTTGGCACGGGAGATATAAGACGCCATTACCAGAGAGTGGTTGGCAAACAGCCCAAAACCGCTGCCATTGAGAATCATCGGTGCCCACAAAGGCTCCTGGGTTGCTTCCAACTCACGGATAATCTGCCGCAGGCTCACCAGTGCATTCTTCTTATCCAGCACGTCACGGAAATCCACTTCAATCGCACGCAGGATATGAGACAGTGCCCAGGCCGTACCGCGCGCTTCATAAAACACATCATCCAGCTGCGTCCATGGGGTTTTCACTTCCTGATCGTAATCCGCCGGCGTTGACTGACTGGCTGCACTATCGCCCGCCAGATCGGTATTCAGACGGCGCTTGCCCACGGAAGCACTCAGGCGCTGCGACAAGCTGCCCAGGCGGGTTTCCACATCAAACAGCCACTGGCGCAGGTTATCGGCACGGGCATAAAACTGTGCCGTCGGTTCTTTCGGATCAGCCAGACGGTGCAGGTAGTTATCCAGCGCTTTCAGGCCGCGTTCGTATTCCGCTTCAGAAGAAGGAACTGCCCAGCTGTTGTTATCAAAGTGCAGCTGCGGTTCCGCCACCGACAGGTCTTTATCTTCAGTAGACTGGCTCTGCGAGCGGCTGAAGTCCTTACGCAGGGCACGGGTAAAGTCACGCACCTGAATCAGCACGCCGTATTCCCAGTTAGGGATATTGTCGAGCCACAAACCCGGCGGGAAAACATCATTACTCAGATAGCCTCCCTGCTTGTTCAGCAGAGCCGCCGTGACTTCCATCAGCGTTGCGGTGGTGGTGAAACCAACCACCGGCTCAACG
>NZ_DDCJ01000081.1:51487-52027 GCF_002335285.1 Thalassolituus sp. UBA2009 | reverse complement strand
TTGCTGCTGTTTTTTGTCTGAGAACGGATAGGTTGTGACTGAACTAATCAATCTGGTGCGTGAATCGGACAGTGAAGTCCGGGAACTGTGTGAACGCTACGGTCTGACACTGGCATCTAAATCCCTGTTGCAGCAGGATGGTTTTCATCTGTGCTTTGACTATGACGGTCTGAGCCTGCGTCAGGGCAATAATCTGCGCACCGCGGTACGTGTTGATTTTTCTGCCGGAGCTGCGGCGCACCGGCGTAAATTTGGCGGCGGTCTCGGGCAGGATATTGCCAAAGCGGTGGGAGTGAGTGGTTCGTACAAACCCTCGGTGCTGGATGCCACCGCAGGTCTTGGTCGTGACAGCTTTGTGCTGGCGACTCTGGGTTGCAGCGTACGTGCTCACGAACGTCAGCCGGTGGTCGCGGCCTTATTGGCCGATGGTCTGGCGCGGGGCGCTAACGATGCAGAAGTTGCCGATATTATTGCCCGTATTGAATTGCACTTTGGCAGCAGTCACGATCTGCTGGTGCCTGAATCCGATCCGCAGCGGCA
>NZ_DDCJ01000081.1:50872-51170 GCF_002335285.1 Thalassolituus sp. UBA2009 | reverse complement strand
GCCTGTGCCCGTTGCCGGGTAGTGGTGAAGCGGGCACGTAAAGCCGAGCCTCTGGCGGGTAAAAAACCAACCTTTGCCTTAACCGGTAAATCCAACCGCTTTGATGTTTATGTTAAAGCCAAAGTTGCTCCCTGGAATCCAGAAGATACTGACGCTGAATAAGCGCTTTGCTACAGATTACAGATATAAAAAAACCGGCAGATGCCGGTTTTTTTATGCTCTGAACAGGCTTAAACGCTGCGCAGAATGCTCTGACGCAGAGCGCCATCCAGCACTTCTTCCAGTGCGCTGGTCAGCG
>NZ_DDCJ01000081.1:9095-50608 GCF_002335285.1 Thalassolituus sp. UBA2009 | reverse complement strand
ACCAGTTGCTGAATCAGGGTGCGGAACAGCGATTTATCAAAGAACTCCGGCGCGTTAATGCCGTACAGCAGGCTGATACGCTGTGCCAGCAGGGTGCATTGTTCTTCCAGTTCTTTGGCGCTGAGTTCGCCTGAACCTTTACGACTGAGCACGCTCAGGGTGAGGAAGTAACGTTCCAGCGTCTGCATCACGTTAGCAGCCAGTCCTTCGAGCAGAGCATATTCATTACTGCTGGCCGGCGTGGCGTGGTAGCCCTTATCGTTCAGATGCAGATAACCACAATCCACCAATGCATCCAGCCAGCGCTGTACTTCGCTGCTCAGTTCGCTGCTGTTCCAGTGCAGGAATAATTCAGCCTGCAGGTAAGGATAGAAGCTGGCAACCATGGCCTGAACCTGTTCGCTGCTGTAGCGCTGGTTGTTCACAAACAAACAGGCCAGCAGTGATGGCAGAGCGATTAAATGCAATACGTTGTTGCGGTAATAGGTCAGGGTAACGGCCTGACGGTCGCTGGTCTGAATCAGATCGCCGAGCGGGTGCTTGGAGCGCGATACGGCATCCAGTTTTTCGGCATAGGCCAGCCACTCAGCACCATTACCATCCGGCAGGGCCGTCAGTTTGCTGTATGGGGTTTGTGCCAGCAGATTGCGGTAGGATTCCATCTGCACAATCAGCTGCTGCTCATCCATCGCCTGACGCGGTGCCGACAGAATGCTCAGGGCAATCAGGTTGATCGGGTTGACGGAGGCTGCGCTGTTGATACCGGTGACCACTTCTTTTGCCAGCTGATCAACTACCTTAGGTGCCCATTCCGGGCGGTAATCACAAGTGCTGTAATCTTCCGCACGCCAGTCCGGGCGCTGCTGATTAAGGAATTCGGTGAAGTAAATCGGCTCGCCGAAAGTAACGTTTACTTTTCCGAAGGAACGTTTAAAAGAACGCAGTGTACCCACAACACCCAGCAGGCTTTCTTTTTTCTTCTGTTGGCCGCGTAACTCGCCCAGATAACTGTTGGCTTCGAATACTTTCTCGTAACCGGTGTATACAGGCACAAACATAATCGGCTTGCGCGAGTCGCGCAGATAGCTGCGCAGGGTCATGGCCAGCATACCGGCTTTCGGACTCAGGGTGCGGCCGGTACGTGAACGTCCGCCTTCAACGAAATATTCGGTGGCGTAACCACCGGAAAATACCGAATGCAGGTATTCATCAAAAACCGCGGCATAGAGTTTATTGTCACGGAACGTCCGGCGCATAAAGAAGGCACCGCCACGGCGCAGAATCGGGCCAACGACCGGCATATTAAGGTTAATGCCGGCGGCAATCTGCGGCAGTTGCAGACCGTGGTGATACAGAACGTAAGACAGCAACAGGTAATCGATATGGCTGCGGTGGCAGGGCACATAAATAATTTCGTTGTCTTTGCTGATGTTTTTCAGGTTTTCGATATTGTGCAGCGAAATACCATCGTAAATTTTATTCCATACCCAGGTCAGCAACACATCCAGGAAGCGCACGTTGGTGTAGGAAATATTGGAGGCAATTTCGTCGGCATACTTCAGCGCCTTCTGCTGCGCTTTGGCTTTACTGATGCCCTGGGTCGCTACTTCTTCTTCAATCGCTTTCAGCACCAGCGGCTTGTGCGGAATCTGATGCACCAGAGTGCGGCGGTGGGATAAATCCGGTCCCAGTACCGAGGCGGAAACCTGACGGTTATGCACACGCAATACGCGGGCTACTTTACGCGCCAGCATTTCCGGCGATTTGCCCGGCTCGTACAGTTCACGCAGCGACATTGGCCGGCTGAAATGCACAAAGGTATTACGACCGTTGAGTAAAATGGCCATCAGAGTAAATAAACGGCCACCCAGAGTACCGCTGTTCTGCAGCCAGATACGCAGGAAAGAGCCTTCTTTTTCCGGTGCCCGTCCCCAGAAAACCCGCACAGGCACAACCTGAATATCGCGCTCATCCTGCTCTGCCAGCCATTCGGCCTGACGGATCAGCTGCTTGGCCACAATCGGTGTGCCCTGTTTGCGGAAGGGGGTTCCGGCGCGGCGGTAAATATTAAAAAACGGCTTACCCGGCAGGCGGCGCTCAATGCGGTCCTGATGAGGACTGCCCCAGCCCAGTTTATTGACTTCGGCATCTATCACCAGCTGCTCAGCATGGGATGGATAGAGCATGGCATAGATGATTGGCTTGTCAGGGTCCAGGTTGAAATCTTTAATATCCGGCCCGATGATCTGGGTTTTGATAACGCCATACAGCCATTTTTGTTGCCAGCGGAACAGGGTGCTGCGGATTTTTTTAATAATATTCATAGTCAGTCTCTGGTGTGTCTGCGGGTCGTGACGCCCCCGCGTTGTAAATGCCTGCGGAGTTTACCCTGCAAGTCTGTAGGTTTAAACGGTCTGATCGTGCGGGCTGTGACGTAATAGGCAGTCATGGCGCCTTTATCGGTGGTTGTACAGGTTATTGTCCGGAAATGGCCCGGTTGTCGCTGTTTATGGCGCAGACCGGCTGTTTCAGGAAACAAAATGCCATCTTTATGGTCTGGTTTTTACCTTTTAGGTTGTTCTGTGCGGCAGGTGGTTGCGGCCTGCCGGCGTTACTGATCATGGCAAAATAGGGAGTTGATATGATTGAAGTGCAACATCTGACCAAGCGTTTCGGCGGTTTTACCGCTGTAGACGATCTCTCTTTTGAAGTCAGGCCCGGCGAAGTGCTGGGTTTTCTCGGGCCAAATGGTGCCGGTAAATCAACCACCATGAAAATGCTGACAGGTTTTCTGCCGGCAACTTCCGGTACGGTTTGTATTGGTGGTTATGACGTGGCACAGCATCCGGTGGCGGTGAAACGCCAGATCGGCTATCTGCCGGAAGGTGCCCCCAGTTATGGCGATATGAGCGTGCTGGCATTTCTGCGTTTTATTGGTGAGGTGCGCGGTTATCGTGGTGCCGAGCTGCGTCAGCGCCTGGCCCGTGTGGTTGAACAGGTAGGCCTGCAGGACGTACTTAAACAGGCAGTGCAAACCCTTTCTAAAGGCTATAAGCGCCGCGTTGGTCTGGCGCAAACGCTGTTGCATGATCCGGCCATTATGATTCTGGATGAGCCAACCGACGGTCTCGACCCTAACCAGAAGCAGCAGGTCCGCCAGCTGATCACTAATCTGGCGGAAGATAAAATGGTGATTATTTCCACCCATATTCTTGAAGAAGTCTCAGCGGTTTGCTCGCGGGCGATGATTATTGCTGCGGGTAAAAAAGTCGCTGATGGCACCCCGGCAGAGCTGGAAGCCCGCTCGCGTTATCACCAGGCGATTTCGGTGCGTTTTCAGCAGCCGGTAAATGCTGCCGCCGCCTTTTCTGCATTGCCTGAAATCAACGAGGTTGATGAGCTGGAACAGGGGCAGAGTTATTTGTTGTTTCCGCAGCCGGGTGCGCGTCCGTATCACGCGGTGAATGCCCTGATTGAACAGCAGGGCTGGGATCTCGACACGCTGCATATTGAGCGTGGACGTCTGGATGATGTTTTCCGTCAGTTGACCGGAGTCTGAACAGCACTATGAATACATTAATGACGATTTGTAAGCGCGAATTTTCTGCTTATTTTGCAACCCCGGTTGCCTATGTTTTTATTTTTATCTTCCTGGTGATGTCCGGCGTCTTTACCTTTTATCTGGGTAACTTTTATCAGCGCGGGCAAGCCGATCTGCTGCCATTTTTCAACTTTCACCCCTGGCTGTATCTGTTTTTTATGCCGGCGGTGGCGATGGGGCTGTGGTCGCAGGAGCGCCAGCTGGGCACCATTGAACTGCTGATGACGCTGCCTGTTACCCTTTGGCAGGCGGTACTGGGAAAATTCCTCGCCGCATGGCTTTTTGCGGGTCTGGCGTTGTTGTTAACCCTGCCGCTGTGGCTGACCGTTAATTATCTGGGCACGCCGGATAACGGTGTGATTCTGGCAAGCTATCTGGGCAGCTGGTTAATGGCCGGTGCCTTTATTGCGGTAGGCTCCTGTATGTCGGCACTCAGCCGTAATCAGATCGTTGCCTTTATTCTGACCGTGGTGGTTTGCTTTGTGCTGATGCTGAGTGGTTTTCCGCTGGTGCTGGATTTTTTCCGCGGCTGGGCCTCCGAAGGTTTGCTGGATCTGATTGCCAGCCTGAGTTTCCTTACGCACTTTGAAGCCCTGGCGCGTGGTGTGGTCGATATCCGTGATTTGCTCTATTTCATTCTGGTTATTGCTGTGTGGCTGCTGGCCACAACACAGGTTTTAACCGTTAAAAAATCTGCATAATCAGGACAGGAGAGCGATATGAAATTCAAACTGTTTTCACTCCTGGCACTGTTGCTGGGCTTTATTGGCGGAGCGTTTTTACTGAACCAGCTGGGCAGTGGTGCGCGTCTCGATTTAACTGAACAGAAACTCTACACCCTGTCAGAGGGAACGCGGAACATTCTGGCACAGCTGAACCAGCCGGTTGAGCTGGAGTTGTATTTCTCGCAGAAAGCCAGCGCCGATCTGGTGAAAGTGCGCGCTTATCAGCAGCGTGTGCGGGAATTACTGGATGAATATGTGATGCTGGCTGGTGGAAAGCTCAGTCTGAAAGTTATCGACCCGGCACCGTTCTCAGAAGAAGAAGATCAGGCCACCGCTTATGGCCTGCAGGCCGTGCCGGTATCGGTCAGTGGCGATAATCTGTATTTCGGTCTGGTTGCGAAAGCCCAGCTGCCGCAAGCCGCAGAAAATCAGGGCTCAGATGAGAAAGCCGCAGACGCAGGCAAAGAGCAGGTGGCGCAGCTGCCTTTTCTGCAGCCTGACCGTGAGGCCTTTCTTGAGTATGAAATTACCCAGCTGATTTATCAGGTACAGCAAAGCAAGCCGGTGGTGATTGGTTTACTCAGCGGACTGGATGTACGCGGCGGCTTTAACCCGCAAACCGGCCGCCCGGCGCCAGCCTGGATGGCGATAGATCAGCTGGATGGCCCTTATGAGTTGCGCTCACTGACGGCCGGACTGGATCATATCGATGACGACATTGACCTGCTGCTGCTGGTGCAGCCGCCGGAGCTGACCGACAGCGCGCTGTATGCCATTGACCAGTTTGCGTTAAAAGGCGGACGCGTATTGGCGTTTCTTGATCCGGTTGCTGAAACCGCACCGAATGGCGGCCTGATGGGAATGGGCGACAGCGGCTCGGCCAGCAGTCTTAATAAACTCCTGCAAAACTGGGGTGTGGGCTGGAACCCGGATCAGGTGGTGCTGGATGCTGCCAATGCGCTGGTGGTGAATCAGGGGCCGGGGCGTCCGCCGCTGCGCCACTTTGGTTTGCTGGCGCTGCATCCGGAAAGCCTGAACGCCGATGATGTGGTCACCGCTCAGCTTGAAGCCATTAACCTCAGCAGCGTTGGGCATTTTACCGCGCTTGAAAATGCGCTCAGCAGCATCGAACCCTGGCTGTACAGCAGCACGGAAGCCATGCTGACGGACGCCAACCGGCTGCGCATGGGGGGCGATTTAATGGCGCTGCAGCGTGACTTTGTACCGGCCAATGAAGAATTTAATCTGGCTGTGCGCGTGCAGGGCAAAGCGGATTCTGCTTTCCCGGATGGTGTTGATGGCGTAAAAGCCGACACTCATCTGGCCTCAACGGAGCGCCTGGCGGTCACGTTGGTGGCCGATACCGACGTGCTGTCTGACCGTTTATGGGTGCAGGTGCAGAACTTCTTTGGTCAGCGCATCGCCTCTCCCTGGGCAGATAACGGCGCCCTGCTGGTGAACCTGGCCGATCATCTGGGCGGCAGTGCTGACCTGATCAGCCTGCGTGCCCGTGGACAATACAACCGTCCATTTGAACGGGTAAATACTTTGCGCCGCGATGCCGAGCAACAGTTTCTGGCCAGCGAGCAGCGTCTGCAGCAGGAACTGGAAGAAACCGAGCAGCAGCTCAGTGCTCTGCAGGACCAGCGTGACGGTGATAATGGCGTGCTGACGCTGTCGGCAGAGCAGCAGGCCGCGCTGGAGCAGTTTCAGCAGAAGAAAATTGAAATCCGCAAAGAACTGCGCAATGTGCAGCATGAGCTGGATAAAGATATCGAAGCGCTGGGCATGCGCCTGAAAGTGCTGAATATCTTTGTGCTGCCGTTGTTGTTTACCCTGTTATTGTGGGGACTGGTGGCCTGGCAGCGGCGCCGGCAGAGCCTTTGATCATTTGATTAATAGTGCCAATAAAGAAGCCGGGCTTAGCCCGGCTTCTTTATATCTGCCTGTTACTGCTCCGCTATGGGCTATCAGTAATGTGGCGGTGGTGGTTCATCGGCCATTGCTTCGCCGGCAGAAGGGTTCTGCTGCAGTTGCTCCAGTTTACGGTGCATCAGTTGCATGGCCTGTTTGGCCAGCAGGAATTCCTGGCTAAGGGTCGATACCTGGTCATTCAGGCTATCGATGGTGTCTTCCAGGAAGGCAATACGCATTTCCAGTTCGTCGATACGTTGTTGCGCCAGCGGTTGTTTATCAGGCGCTGCAGCGGAAGCCGGTGGCTGTTGGCTCATAGGTGTGTTTATACCCTTTAGCTATCGTGTTGATTTTTTTAATGAATTGGGCTTTCATAGCCCACTTGTCAAAGGCCCGCGGGCCAACGATTTTGTTACAGCTGTGATATTAACGAGTGATACGAGAGAACGCATGGGTAAATTGATATTACGTAAAATTATTGTAGCGCTGGTGTTTGCTGCAATTGTTCCTTTCATTGTTGCCGGCATCTTTACTTCGCTGGTGACAGGTCTGCAATTGACCGACGGTACGGCGCTGACCGCCGATAACCTGATGAATGTCGCCGGTATGACCGAGCTGCTGCTGGCTGTTGCCGTTCTGACACTGGTTACCAGCCTGCTGTCAGCGCAGTTGGTTCCTTCCCGTCGCCGTCGTTTCCGCTCCAGTGGTACCGTTGTGGAAAGCGATGTTGAAGATGGTCGCGAGCGTGGTGTGGTTAAGTGGTTCAACGTGAAAAAAGGTTTTGGCTTTATTACCTGGGATCAGGGCGAAGATGTGTTTGTGCATTTCCGTTCTATCCGCGGTCAGGGGCACCGCTCTCTGACTGAAGGTCAGCGCGTGAAATTCACCGTAGTGCGTGGTCAGAAGGGCCCGCAGGCGGAAGATGTTTCAGCGGTTCGCTGAAGCCTGAAACCGATACAAAAAAAGCGGCTGTTGCCGCTTTTTTTGTATCTGCAGTTTTCAGTTCTGCTATGCCTTGTGGCTTTGTGCCTGACTGATGGGCTGGGTATCGGTCTGATGCAGGCCGGGTTCATCGCAGCCCTGGGGCTCGGCGAACCATTGCAGAATCAGAGTGAAATATTGCCAGAGCAGTGTCATAGCGAGTCCTCCCGCATTGTCTTATCTGAGTGTAGACAGGGCTCGGGAGGTTGCCAGCAGGCCGTTTTTTCAGGAACTGGCGCCTTGCCGACTACCGGCCGCCATAATCTTCCACAGACGACTTATTTGGAGTACTCAATACTCATTATTAAATACGAATGATTATCAAATATTGTAATGGCTGTGATAGTCGCATACTATCTGTCGAGTTCTAAATGATAATCAATGTTATTTATTGGGGAGGAGTACATGAACTTCAGATATTCAGTACTGGCATTTGCTCTGGCAAATGCATCAATGGTTGTCGCCGCAGAAGAGCAGACCAGAGAGTTAGAGAATATGGTGACGACAGCAACGCTGTCGGCCCGGGATTCGGCAACAGTACCGGCTTTTACTACGGTAATCACCGCGGAAGATATTGAACGGTCGGCGGTAACCAGCCTGGCAGATCTGCTGCGCGATACCGTAGGCGTGCATAATTCCAACGACAGCCTGGGACGTGATGAATTACGTATCCGTGGCCTGGGAGGCGATTACACCCTGATTCTGGTGAATGGCAAACGTGTTTCCTCTGGCTCTGCATTCGCCAAAGGCAGCGATGTGGATTACAACTCAATTCCGCTGAACAGTATTGATCGCGTTGAAATCATCCGTGGCCCCATGTCTTCTGTTTATGGTGCCGATGCGATTGGTGGTGTGCTGAACATTATTACCAAAGCACCGACTCAGGAATGGAGCGGCAACGTATCTGCTGAATACCGTACGATTGAATCGGGTGAAGATGGTCAGCAGCAGCGCTTGGGAGCTTCTGTCCGTGGTGAGCTGGCACCGGGTTCGCGTCTGTTTGTGGCCATTGAGCAAAAGCAACACGATGCCTGGTATGAAGACCGCGCCGATAAAAAAGCGAATGAGCCTCCGCGATTGGAGGAGAAAACCTCGACCAATCTGTTTGTCACACTGAGCCAGGATCTGAATGCAGAACAAACGCTGGATGTTGATCTGGCGCTGAATAAAGATGATCGTCCACTGGGTGTCTATGCTTCCGGTCCGCGTACCCGTGAACAGGAGTTGGAGCGTATGGAGCTGGCTCTGACTCACACCGGTCGCTGGGGGTGGGGTACAACAACAGCGTTCGTCAAACATGAAGACTCTGAGGTAAAAGACTTTAATTCATCTTATGCTGCTCCACAGACTCACAATACCGGTGAACAAAATCTGTATGCCAAAGCCTACGCCAATGTAACGGCCGGCAGTAATGCCATTGTTGCCGGTATGGATTACCGCCATCAGGAAATTGAAGACAAAACGACCTACCTTAAAACCGGTAAGCTGTCGATTGATGAGCTGGCAGCTTTTGTTCAGGATGAAATTACCGTCGCTGATAATCTGTTCGTTACTCTGGGCGGACGTTTGGATAATCACGAAATTTTTGGCTCGAATTTATCGCCGAAAGCTTATGTGGTGTATCAGGTTAACGATGCACTTACCGTTAAAGGTGGAGTGAGTAAAGCCTTTAAGGCGCCGGATGGCAGTTACCTGAGTGCGGAATACAGCATTAGGAGTTGTGGTGGTGCCTGTGATCTGGCCGGTAATCCGGATCTGAAAGCCGAAACCAGTATTAACTATGAAGCGGGTATCGAACTGCGTCAGGATACCTGGGAAATGGCACTGAGCTGGTTCAATAATGATATTGATGATCTGATTGAGCGCCAGATTACTTATGATACCAACAATGATCCGGTTGCCGCTGAATGGATCAACGTTGCCAAAGCAAACACCAATGGTTTTGAACTGACAGCCTCGGCTGATGTGCTCAGTAATCTGACTCTGTCGGGCAATATGACGTATCTGGACACCGAATATGAAGATGCAGCCGGTGAGAAGTTTGTGCTTACCGGCCGCCCTGAATATGAAGCCAATACAACAGTCGACTGGCAGGCCAGCGATGCAGTTTCTGCCTTGTTGAGTGTGAATTATCTGGCGGGTATGCAGTACTCCAGCTGGGCAAATAACGGTGGTACCTGGGTGCAGGAGTTTCCGGTTGCAAAATCTTACTACCGCACCGATCTGGGTGTTGTGGGTAAGGTTTCTGATACCTTTACGCTGCGTGGTGGTGTGAAAAACCTCACCGATGTGCAACTGAGTGAAATCGATCCAAGTTATACCCTGTTCGAACTGGGCCGTAACTACTACGTCAGTGGAACTTATAACTTCTGATAGTCCGTAGCATCAGGATTACTGAATCCGGGTAAGGAAAAAGCACACATAAATTTTTGTGTGCTTTTTATTGTCCATCAGAATGTTCGTCAGGGAGAGATCATGGTTTTTACACAGGGAGACGTATTTCTTTGCCGGCAGGAGTTGTCGCTTTCGGATTTTAACGCGGATGATTTTGAGCGGAAAAATATTAAATTGCCGCAGAAAATAGCAACGGCTTCACCTGTGCGTCAGGCGTCTTATCTGGCCGGACGCCTGGCAGCCCGGCAGGCTTTTCGTATGGCGGGTGAGTGCGGGGAATTTAATATTGGCAGTGATGCCGGTGGTTGTCCGCAGTTTCCGCCAGTGGTGGTGGGGTCGATCAGTCATGTGCGTACGGGCGAGCGTATCGAGGCGGTTTGTCTGCTGGCCAGAACAACATCGGCCAGATCCCTGGGTGTTGATCTGGAAAATATAATGAGCCGGGATATCGCTGCGGCGGTGTTCAATCAGGTATGTGATGCATCTGAAAAACTGCTGTTAAAAAGCAATCTGAATTTTACTGAAAACGTGGCATTAAGCCTGATATTTTCTGTTAAAGAAGCGTTATATAAAGCCCTGTGGCCGGAAGTGAGGCAGGTTTTTGATTTTACCGATGTCGCGGTAACTGCTGTTCATCTGCTTTGTCAGACTCATTATTATCTGTATTTACCTGATCAAATACAGTGTGGCTATTGTGATATAACGCTGAAAAGAACACTGGCTCCGGGAGTAACACAGGGACGCTGTTATCGTGCTGACTGGATTCTGACAGATAAACAGGTTCTGACTTCAGTTCTCGTCAGCTGAAAACCAGCGGTTCATCAAAGCTACATCTGTTTCATCAAGAGCGCCGGCATAATATTTCAGTTCCATCAGGTGAGTCATATAGTCGCTGCGCGCATTGGCGAACTCTTTTTCTGCCGCCGATAATGTACGCTGAGCATTGAGTACATCCACCATGTTACGGGTTCCAATGCGATGGGCACTGCGTGTTGCGTTCATGGCAGACGTAGCAGAAATGATTGCTTGTCGGCGTCCGTTAATATTCATCACATCATAACGTATCTGTCGTAACAGGCGGCGTAGCTCAAAGCGTACTGCCCGCCGGCTTTCTTCCTGCTGATGTCCGGCAGCGATAGCTTGCCAATGAGTTTTCTGCTGCTCACCATAATGGCTGCCTCCGGCCAGTAATGGCAGGGTGATTTTGGCCGAGAGCATCGTTGTCGTTCCTTCGTCATGTTTATTACCGTAACCCTGCGTATGCTGAACGGTGGCGGTAAAATCGGCCTTGGGGAAATGTGCAGCTGCAGCTGATTTATTCAGCAGCCGCATTTTAATTTCTTCCTGTTGAGCCTGTTGAATCTGTGGATGATTAATTCCATCCGACAGCAACCACTGGTTCAGCTGTTGCTCATCAGGCAGCTGTAATTCAAGGCCGGGTGTAAATGGTGTAACAGCAGTTACCGGCTGACTGCTGATACGGCTTAGTATTTCCAGTTGCAGGCTGAGCTCTGCCTTGGCTGAATGAGCCGCTGCATACGCATTGTCGAGTGCGGCCTGTGCTTCCAGCACTTCTGTTTTCACAACAAGCCCCGCAGTATGGCGCTGGCTGGCGTGGTGCAATGCTTCGGTAAACGCCAGGGTATCAGTGTTGGCGGCTTCCTGTGCGGCGATTGCCCGCAGGGTGTCTGCGTAAGTCCGGATAAGTGTCAGCAGCCATTGTTGCTGAGTGTCACTGAAGGCTGTTTTTGCTGCTGCGCTTTCTGCATAAGCTGCGCGGTAGTCATACCAGGCAACCGGATCGAACAGACTTTGTTGCAGAATTATTTCCCCTGACCGGCTGCCGCCATTACCTGTCTCATCATCTGTACTGGTCACTTCCAGCCGTGCATTTATCTGCGGCAATAATTTACCAAGAGCAATATCTGCGGTGAGTTGGTCAGCGGCCAGTTGCGCCCTTGAGCTGTTTAAAGCCGGGTCTGTCATCTGGCCCGCTTTAAATAGTGATAATAAATTATGGGTTTCAGCCTGGGCATGATTTGTAAGAAGAATTACTGAGAGAAAACCTGAAGAAAGCGGAAAAGGAGAAAAAATAAATCCCGGTTTCTGGCGGCGGAATGGATTAAAAAAGAATTTCATAAAATCCGTTTAAATAGCAGAAGAAAAAAATAGCCAATTCTTGCTTGACGTTTGTTGACACTCATCCTGATGGTGATGTACCGTAAAATGATAAGCATTATCATTAGCGTTTGAGGCTGAGGTGTCAAGTGAATAACCCTGTATCCGGTATTGAGGAAAATTCCTCTCATCCTGTTTTGGCTTCTGGCATCAGCGCTCATCCTGATGTGGAAAACGCCTGCTTTTTTTATGCTTCATCTCAGGGGTGCATTCAGGCGCGGGGTATCGCAGAGGCTGTTTGTCAGCCTGTAGGTGTTGATGCTGTTCAGCGGCTGCAGTTTTTACGTTCAGTTGATTCAGCATTAAATCGTGCGCGCGCTTATGGTCAGAAACGCCCCTTGGTAATGGGCTGTATTCCATTTGATCGTACGCAGCTAGCCACTCTTTATGTACCCCGCGAGAGCGAATTTCTGACGGAGTCGCCGGTTTTACCGGTGCCTGATTTGGCAATAAGATCGCGTGTTATTTCCTGTGACAGCGTGCCGGGTGAGCAGCGTTTCCAGCAATCTGTAGAGCAGGCTGTGGCGAATTTCCGTCTTAGTGATATTCGCAAAACGGTTCTGTCTCGGGTTCTGAATGTGGACCTTGACCGGCCACTGGATGCTGGTTCTGTTTTTCAGCGATTACGTGCACAAAATCCATCGGGATATCATTTTCGTTTTCCACTGGCTGATGGTTCTGAGCTGATTGGTGCCAGCCCGGAATTATTACTGCGCAAGCAGGGGCGGAAAATTATGTCGAATCCTCTGGCGGGTTCAGCACGCCGGCGTGCTGATGCAACAGAAGATCGCCAGGTCAGTGAGCAGTTATTACGTTCAGCGAAAGATGCATACGAACATAAGCTGGTAATTGATGATATTCGTCAGGTTTTATCCCCCTGGTGCGAGGAACTTGATATTCCCGATGCTCCGTCGTTAATCAGCACTCCGGCTATGTGGCATTTATCAACCTGCATTCACGGTCAGGTTAATGATGCGACTATGAATCCATTGAAAATCGCTACTGAGTTACACCCTACGCCTGCTGTTTGCGGCTCTCCTACCGCTCAGGCCTATAAACTTATTCAGCTTATAGAACCCTATGAACGAGGGCCATTTGCAGGAATGGTCGGCTGGTGTGACGGTGAAGGCAATGGTGAGTGGGTGGTGACTATCCGTTGTGGGCGTATCACTGCAAACCGGATCCAGATCTTTGCTGGTGCGGGTATCGTCGCAGACTCGTCGCCGGAAAGTGAATGGGCAGAAACCCGTGCAAAAATGCAGACCATGCTCAATGCGCTGGATGCCGATTTTTCCGGAGTAACACCATGAGGCCTTCTCTGCCGTTTAACCGTTGGCCGCAGGTTCTGGAGGATGAATATCGCGGGCAGGGATTCTGGCTGGACTTACCGCTCAGCAATATTCTGCAGCGCCATCGTGATAATCAAGGCACTGCTGTTATCTGTGAGGAACGACATTTTTCTTATGCAGAGCTGAATCGTTTAAGTAATAACCTGGCAGCGAAATTTGTCCGCCGTGGTTTAGGTGTTGGTGATACTGCACTGGTGCAGCTGCCGAATATCGCTGAATTTTACATTGTTTTTTTTGCCTTAATGAAAGCCGGTATTGCCCCGGTTAATGCACTTTTCAGTCATCAGAAACTGGAGCTGCGTGCTTATGCCAGTCAGTTGAATCCGGCATTACTGGTGATCAGTGATGAGCACCCGCTGTTTACCGATGAGGTATTTGCTGCTGAATTAAAGACACTGGCTCCGGCACTGGATTTGGTCTGTTCTGCAGGGGAATGCAATTTTGCACTGCATCTCAGCAGTCTGTGTTCCATGACCGTTGACGTGGATGTTGACGTGGATGTTGACGTGGATGTTGACGTGGATGTTGACGCGGATATTGACTGTAATAGTGCAGCAAAAGAGGTTGCATTTTTTCAGCTCTCAGGCGGCAGTACAGGTACGCCCAAATTAATTCCCCGGACACATAACGATTACTACTATAGCGTACGCCGCAGTGCAGAAATCTGTCAGCTTGATGGTGCCACACGTTATTTGTGCGCATTACCTGCGGCGCATAATTATCCGCTCAGTTCGCCGGGAGCATTAGGTGTCTTCTTTGCCGGTGGCTGTGTCGTTATGGCACGTGATCCTGAACCTCTGCGCTGCTTTTCCTTAATTGAAAAATACGGTGTGACTATGACTGCGCTGGTGCCATCAGCGGTCATTCTGTGGTTACAGGCGGCCCCCGGTTATCAACAGAAGTTAAGCAGCCTTAAATTACTGCAGGTAGGTGGAGCCAGTTTTGCTGAAGCTTTGGCACGACGTGTACCCGTTGAGCTTGGCTGTCAGTTACAGCAAGTGTTTGGTATGGCCGAGGGGTTGGTGAATTACACCCGCCTGAATGACAGTGATGAGCGTATTTTCACTACTCAGGGATGTCCGATGAGCAGCGCTGATGAAGTGTGGGTCGTTGATCCTGAAAGTCACACACCTGTGGCCTGTGGTCAGACCGGAATGTTAATGACCCGTGGCCCTTACACGTTTCGCGGTTATTTTAACGCCGCAGAGTATAACGTCAGCGCCTTTAATCCGGATGGATTTTATATCTCCGGAGATCTGGTGACACAGGACGAAAACGGCTACTTGAGAGTAGTCGGCAGGGTAAAAGATCAGATTAACCGTGGCGGTGAAAAAATCGCCGCTGAAGAAATTGAAAATATTCTGTTGCGTCACCCTGATGTATTGCAGGCAGCGTTGGTTTCTGTGCCGGATGCTTTGCTCGGTGAAAAAAGCCTGGCCTGTATCGTTGCGCACAAAACCGCAGAGCAGAGTGAATTAAAGCCTGTCGCGCTGCGCAAATACCTGCGTGCTCAGGGGGTCGCTGAATTTAAGTTGCCTGACCGCTTTCAGTTTATGGCCTCGCTGCCACTCACCGCCGTCGGTAAAACCGACAAAAAAGAATTACGTCAGCAGATTTTTACTACTGCACCTGCTATCTGAGGTTTTTTATGAGCATTCCCGATATCACCTCCTATTTATTGCCCGCAGCCGATGAGCTGCCAAAAAATAAGGTTAACTGGACGGTCGACAGCCAGCGTGCGGTATTGCTGGTGCATGATATGCAGGATTATTTTCTGCGTTTTTACGGCAAAGACAGCCCGCTTATGCGTGCTCTTACCAACAATATTGCACGTATCTATCAGTGGGCAAAGCAGCAGGGTATTCCTGTGCTGTATACAGCACAGCCGGTGGAGCAGAGCGATGCCGAGCGTGCGCTATTAAATGATATGTGGGGGCCGGGGCTAACTAAGGCCGATCCTGCGCAATGCAAAATTGCTCAGGCCATTGCCCCGGCTACAGATGACACTGTACTGGTTAAATGGCGTTACAGCGCTTTTCAGCGTTCTGAGTTGCAGGAAAAAATGCTCGGCTGGCAGCGTGATCAGTTAATTATTGTTGGTGTTTATGCACATATTGGCTGCCTGACCACGGCGCTGGATGCCTTTATGCGTGATATTCAGCCTTTTATGGTGGCGGATGCGGTCGCTGATTTTTCCCACGCTGAACATGTCATGGCACTGAAATATGTGGCAGGCCGCTGCGGTTCTGTGATCACAACTCAGGATTTATTTGCTGAAAATAACAAGGCCGGAATACTGACCCGTGAAGGTCTGCAGGCGCGTCTGTTGCAATTGCTGGAAATCAGCGCCGATGAATTCGACGGCGACGAACTGCTGGTCGATTACGGTCTGGATTCGGTGCAGGTAATGCAGCTGATTGGTGAATGGGATAAAGCCGGTATCCGCGTGCAGTTTGAAGAGCTGGCGCGCCAGGCCACCTTTAATGCCTGGTGGGATTTACTCAGTCGCCGGCAAGCGGCAAAGGCGGCATAAATATGGCCGCATTTGATTTTTCCGGACGCCATGCCTGGGTTACCGGTGCCGGTCAGGGGATTGGCTGGCAGATCGCGCAGCAATTAACGGCGCTGGGTGCTGACGTCACAGGTTTTGATCTGGCTTTCAGTCAGCCGCCGGCAGCCTATGCGTTTCGCCGGCAAACACTTGATCTGAGTCGTGACGGGGATGTACAGGCCTGTGTGGCGGATCATCTGCACCATGCTGTGCCCGATATTCTGATTAATGCGGCCGGTATTTTACGCCTGGGCGGTCTCGACAATCTGACGATGGCCGATTGGGATGCCTGTTTTGCCGTTAATGTGCGTGCAGTCTTTTCTATGATCCGTGCACTCAGTCCGGCGATGAAACAGCAGCGCCGTGGCAGCATTGTGACGGTGTCGTCCAACGCGGCCCATGTACCACGGCTGAATATGGCAGCGTACTGTGCCTCTAAAGCAGCCGTGCGCAGTTTTGCCCAGTGTGCGGCTCTGGAGCTGGCGCCTTTTGCTGTGCGCTGCAATCTGGTTTCGCCGGGTTCCACCGATACCCCAATGCTGCGTGCCATGCTCCCCGATGGCTATCAGCGCACCATCGACGGTCTGCCCGAGCAGTACAAACTCGGTATTCCGCTGGGCAAGGTCGCGACCCCGGCCGACATCACCAACGCCGTTATTTTTTTAGCCTCTGATCTGGCAGGCCATATCACCATGCATGATCTGGTGGTGGATGGCGGTGCCACGCTGGCGGCATGACGCTGCCATCTTTTGTGAAGGAATTTATAACCACCATGAGTTATTCGATATCCATTCGGCGGAGGCTGTGTCTGTTGTCTCTGTTGTGGTCGCTGCTGTTATTGACCGCCTGTTCGTCCGCTCCGGAGCCGGCTCCCGAAGAAGAAACTCCGGCAAAGGTTTCGGTGCTCACTCTGCAGTCCGGTCCGGAAATTCTGACCAGTGAATTACCTGGCCGGGTATCGGCTTTTCGTTCGGCGGAAGTGCGTCCCCAGGTGAGTGGCATTGTGGTGCGGCGCCTGTTTGAGGAGGGCGCTGATGTTACGGCAGGGCAGCTGTTATACCAGATTGATGATGCCAGTTACCGTGCGGTGGTTGCCCGTGCTGAAGCCGGGCTGGCCGTCGCGGAGGCCAGCCTGGTGAACTTAAACATCAGTGTGGAGCGCTATCGTCAACTGGTGGACAGCGAAGGGGTCAGCCAGCATGAATATGAGCTGGCGCTGGCGTCTTATCAGCAGGGCGTGGCCGAGGTAAAAGCGGCGCGTGCCGAAGTAGATGCTGCGCGTATTGATCTTGAACGCACCGGTATCCGCTCACCCATTGATGGCCGTATCGGCCGCTCACTGATCAGCGAAGGCGCGTTAGTGGTGGTCGGACAGAATGAACCGCTGGCAACGGTACGCCAGTCTGATCCTGTCTATGTGGACATCGTTCAATCCAGTCGCGATCAGGTAAATATCCGCCGTCGCCTGGCTTCCGGCGAGCTGCTGTCAGGCAGCCAGCAGGTCAGATTGACGCTGGAGGATGGCAGTGCTTACCCACTGGCCGGAGAGCTCAAGCTGACGGAAATGAATGTCGATGCCGATACCGGCGTGGTCACCATGCGCGCCCAGTTTGCCAATCCACAGGGCCTGCTGTTGCCTGGGATGTATGTCCGCACCCAGGTTGAGCAGGGCGTGGCACCTGCACTGTACAGAATCCCGCAGCAGGCCGTACGTTACAACGAGCGCGGTGATGCCACAGCCTGGATTCTGGACAGTGATGGCCGGGCGCAACTCAGTGTTCTGGATGTTCAGGGCCAGTCCGGCAGTGACTGGCTGGTGTCGGCCGGAGTGCCGGATGGCGGGCGGCTGGTGATGGAAGGCAGCCTGCGTCTGTGGCCGGGGCGGATTACCGAAGCCCGCAACTGGGCAGATACCCTGCAGATACAGGCGGAGGCTCAGTAAATTATGGTGTCGCATTTTTTTATTGATCGTCCGGTTTTTGCGTGGGTGGTGGCCATTGCCATTATGCTGGCCGGCCTGATGACCCTGCGTACATTGCCGGTGGCGCAGTATCCGGATATTGCGCCACCGATCGTGCGCGTGGGAGCGATGTATCCCGGTGCGTCAGCCGCTGTTGTTGAAAACAGCGTGACTCAGGTGCTGGAACAGGAGCTGAAAGGACTGGAAGGACTGCTGTATTTTAATTCCACCAGTTCTTCCAGTGGTGAAACCGACATCATGCTGTTTTTTCAGCACGGTCAGGATGCCGAAGTCGCGCAGGTGATGGTGCAGAACAAGGTCAATCAGGTGACCTATCGTCTGCCGCAACAGGTTCAGCAGAACGGCCTTTCGGTGACGGCGATGCAGAACACCTTTCTGATGGTGGCGGTGTTTTATGACGAAAGCGGCGCGCGCAGTAACTCGGATATTGCCGACTGGCTGAGTAACAGCATGCTGGATGCGTTAAGCCGGGTACCGGGTGTTGGCCGCATACAGAATTTCGGTTCACCTTATGCGATGCGTATCTGGCTGGAGCCGGACAAGCTGGCCAGCTATAGCCTGATGCCGCAGGACGTTATCGCCACTATTGAAGCGCAGAATGCGGAAGTGCCGGTGGGCGAACTGGGCGCTCTGCCAGCGCCGGATCAGCAACAGCTCAACGTTACAGTAACGGCGCTGTCGCGTTTGCGGACGGTGGATGAGTTCCGCAATCTGGTGTTGAAAACCAGCACTGACGGTGCACTGGTGCGGCTGCAGGATGTTGCCCGGGTCGAAATCGGGCAGGAAAGCTATGGCAGTATTTCGCGTTTAAATGGTATGCCGGCGTCCGGACTGGCGATTATGACAACCCCCGGCGCCAATTCACTGGCGACGGCTGCCGCAGTAAAAGAGCGGATTGAGCAGCTCAGCCGTTCATTTCCCCATGGCGTTAAAGTGATGTATCCGGAAGACGCCACCCGTTTCGTCAAACGCTCTATCAGTGCGGTATTTAAAACCCTGGCTGAGGCCGTGGCGCTGGTGGTGCTGGTGATGTTTCTGTTTCTGCAGAACTGGCGCACAACCTTAATTCCCGCCATTACAGTGCCTGTGGTTTTACTGGGTACTTGCGTAGTGCTGGCTTTGGGCGGATTTTCCATTAATACCCTGACGTTATTTGGCATGGTGCTGGCCATCGGTCTGCTGGTGGACGATGCCATTGTGGTGGTGGAAAACGCCGAACGCATTATGCAGGAAGAGGGTGTGGATGCCCTGACTGCTACGCGGCGCAGTATGAAGGAAATCACCAGTGCGTTAATTGGTGTAGCGGTGGTACTCGGCGCGGTATTTTTGCCCATGGCATTTTTCCCCGGCTCTGTTGGTGTGATTTACCGCCAGTTTTCTGTGACGCTGGTATCGGCTATGGGCTTGTCCGTTCTGGTGGCACTGACCCTGACGCCGGCATTGTGTGTCAGCCTGTTACGCACAAAACAGGACGCTGCACCGGCCACGGGCTGGAGCGCCCGTCTGGCCCGGGCAATCGGCGGGCTGCAGACTGCTTACCGCCGGCGTTTACAGGCATTTCTTAACCGTCCGCGCCGTTTTGCTGTTATTTATCTGTTGCTGGGACTGGGCGTTTATTACGGGTATCAGAAATTACCCACCACCTTTTTACCGGAAGATGATCAGGGTACGGTCATGGTGCGCTATATGCTGCCACCGGGGGCGACCTATGAGCGTACGGCTGAAGTAATGCGCCAGATCGAAGACTATTTTCTGACCCGGGAAAAAAATAATACCGCTGCTATTTATACCGTCTCCGGCTTCAGCTTTTCCGGCTCAGGTCAGAACGCCGGTATTGCTTTTGTTAACCTGCGCGACTGGGATGAACGTCCTGGCAGTGACAATACCGCACAGGCGATTGCCGGACGGGCAACCCGTATTCTGAATGAAGAATTACGCGACGGGCGCATGTTCGCCATGGTGCTGCCACCGGTGGATGGTCTCGGTGACAGCGCCGGTTTCGAATTCTGGTTGCAGGATACGGCAGCGGTGGGAATTGAGGCTCTGACCGCCAAAGCGCATGAGCTGGTGGAGCGCATCAGCGAATCACCGGACGTTCTGTTTGCCGATGCCGAAGGCAGCGACATTATTCCGCAATTACGCATCGATATAGATCAGCCAAAAGCGGCGGCTATGGGGCTGCGTCCGGCCGATGTTAATTCCACGTTAAGTGCGGCCTGGGGCGGCGCTTATGTGAATGATTTTATTCATCACGGCCGGGTAAAAAAGGTCATGGTGCAGGCCGCCGCCGAATACCGTGCTCAGCCGTCGGATCTGGGTGAATGGTATGTACGTGGTGTGAATGGCAGCATGACACCATTTTCTGCATTTGCCTCCACTCGCTGGACCTCCGGACCGGCGCAGCTGGCACGCTTTAATGGTTTACCTGCGATTGAAATCAGTGGCGCCGGAGAGGCCGGAGCCAGCTCTGGTGACATCATGGCCATGATTGAAAAAGCGGCGGCCAGCATGACGGATACCAATCTGGAATGGGCAGGGCTTTCTTATCAGGACAAAATTTCCGGCGATCAGGCCCCGGTGCTGTATGTCGTATCCGTTTTGTTTGTTTTTCTTTGTCTGGCTGCGTTGTACGAAAGCTGGAGCATTCCGGTTGCCGTGATGCTGGTGATTCCGCTGGGCCTGCTCGGTGCCGTGGCGGGGGTCATGTTGCTGGGTATGAAAAACGATATTTTCTTTCAGGTCGGCGTGCTCACCACCATCGGCCTTGCTGCTAAAAATGCCATTCTGATCGTTGAATTTGCCGAAAGCGAAATTGCCCGCGGAGAGATGCCAATGGCTGCCGTCGTGCATGCCGCCAGCCAGCGCTTACGACCGATTCTGATGACCTCACTGGCTTTTGGTGCAGGCATTATTCCACTGGTATTTGCTACCGGCCCGGGTGCTGCGGCACAGAATGCCATTGGTGCCAGCGTGCTGGGTGGCGTCATTTCCGGCACGGCGCTGGCTATTTTCTTTGTGCCTCTGTGTTACCTGCTGATTGCCCGCCTGCGTCAGCGGCTGAGCCTGTCTGGGACGTCTGTGGCGGGTGAGCTGCAGCCTCCGTGTCAGTGAGTGTGGGTGTCGTAATGAACGCCGGGAATATTATGAACTCAGGAACTGTGGCTGAGGCTTCTGCCGTAATGCAGGAGAGCGCTTTACGGCAGGTTTTTTCTGCCTCAGATATAACCGCAGTTCCTGGTTCAGATGCATTCTGGAAACAGATAAAAAAACAGGGTACGCCACTGTTAACCAGCCGTGCTGATAACCAGTGCGGTATCACCTTTCTGTGGCGTGATCCGCAAGGTGCAGAAAACTGTTCACCTTATAAAGCGGTATTTATTGATGTGTATTCACACACGCCGCACCCGACCCGTCAGCTGACCAGTCTGGTGCGCCTGACCGGTACCGATGTCTGGTTCTGGCAAACGCAATTACCCGCCGACTGGCTTGGCAGTTATGTGCTGTTGCCAGCAAAAAATACGCAATTACCACCGGCAAAAAATGCGCAGCAAAGCAGCAGTGATGTTGCCGCAGCAGTGCGCGGCTGGTGGATAAATTTATTGCAGCAAAGCGGTCAGGCCGATGTGCTGAATCTGCGCGCCCCACATGTGGATGGTAATGGCCGTGAATTATCGGCGCTGATATTACCGGGTGCTGCTGTGCATTCGCAGCTACGCGATGAAAAATGTCTGCCTGCGAAAGGCAGGCTGCATCACTGGCGCTGGCATAACGCTCTGCTCGGCGCAGAGCGCGATGTGTGGTGTTACCGCTGTGGTACGGGCCGGGATTTACCTCTGGTTATTTTTCTCGACGGACAGCGCTGGGCACGCAGCAAAGGCTTTTTCGCCCAGCTGGATGCCTTAACTCACAATGGCGAATTTCCGCCCGCGGTGTATTTATTGATTGATTCGGTCAGCAGTGATGTGCGCTCGCGCGAATTAACCTGTAACCCGGCGTTCTGGCTGATGCTGCAGCAGGAATTATTAGCCGATGCGCAAAGACTGGAAGCTTTTTCCACTGCTGCGCAAAAAACCATCGTGGCCGGTCAGAGCTTTGGTGGTTTAGCGGCACTGTACGCCGCGCTGAACTGGCCACAACGCTTCGGCAACGTGCTCAGTCAGTCGGGCTCTTTCTGGTGGCCGGATGTTAATGAGGAGGCCGGTAATGGTCTGCTTAGCCGCCATGTGCGTTCGTCTGCCCCTGTGCTCAGTGAGCTTAATGTGGAACTGCAGATCGGCTGCTACGAAGACAGCATGCTTGGGGTTAATCACGCCATGCACGATGCCCTGAATGCTGCCGGAGCGCATGTTTCTTTTCAGCAATTCCGTGGTGGTCACGACTGGCTGTGCTGGCACAGCGAATTACTGTCGGGATTAAAACGCCTTTTTTCGGTTATTTAAAAATCAGGATCTGTTATGAGCAATAGTGCCTATTTAAATCCGTTCGACGATGACCAGCATGAATTTCTGGTGCTGAAAAACAGTGCGGGGCAATACAGTTTATGGCCGGTATTTGCCACCGTTCCTGATGGCTGGTGCTGTGAATTCGGCCCCGCTGAACGCAGCGCCTGTAACGATTTTATTGAGACGCACTGGCTCAGCATTAATCCGTTCTCCGCAGGTGCCGGACAATGAGCGGTGCAGATATTAACGGGCAGGCACTGACCGGCACCCAACAGGGAATCTGGCTGGCGGATCAGGTCAGCGAAAGCGGCGACCTGTATAACATTTCCCATGCGGTGGAAATCCGCGGGCCGTTAAATGCGGCACTGCTCGATCTGGTCATTCGCCAGGCCATGACGGAAGCCGATACGGTGTGTGCGTTGTATCGTGACGGTCAGCAGACGCTGCGTTGTTTAAGGGCGGTGGATATTTCCGCCTGTGAACAGCTGGATTTCTCCGCATTGGCGGATGGCCGTGAACAGGCCTTTGCATATATGTGGGCCGACAGTCACGCCCATCTGGCGGTGGACGGTGAAGCCCCTCTGTTCCGTCATCTGCTGATTCAGCTCGCGCCGGAGCACTGGCTCTGGTACCAGAGATACCACCATATTCAGCTCGATGGGTTCAGCATTAATGCCTTAAGCCGTCGTATTGCCGCTCTGTATTCTGAGCGTCTGGCGGGTATCGCCTGTGGGCCGTCGCCCTTTACTGCGGTAACTGAGGTGACGGCGGAATATCAGGCTTACCGCGCCTCGGACGCCTGCCAGCGTGATAAGGCTTTCTGGTCAGAGCTCTGTGCCGACCTGCCCACACCGGCATCCTTATCGGCCAGGCCGCACAGCACTGCGGGTGCCGCATCGTTATTAACCGTGGAATTACCGCTGGCCGGCGATGTGCTCAGCCGCCTGAAAACCTTTGCCGCGCAATGCGGTAAACGCACCGGTCTGCCGGATGTGCTGATGGCCCTGATTGGTGCTTATCTGGCCCGCATGACCGGCCAGAGCACTCAGGTGCTTGGCGTGCCTTTTATGCGCCGTCTGGGTTCGGCGGCCATTACCTCTGCGGCTCCGGTAGTGAACGTGTTGCCATTACCACTCAGTATTGCGCCGCTGACCTCGCTGTCTGAATTGACCCGTCAGGTGCACGAACAGATGGCCGCCGTGCGCCGCCATCAGAAATACGATGCCGAACAGATTGCACGCGACCTGAAGCGCGTGGCCGGCGATCCTTTATACGGCGCTGTGGTGAACTACAAACACTTTGATTACCGCCTGGATTTTGCCGGAGCCGAAGGCATTACCCATCACCTCGCCACCGGCCCGGTAGACGATATTGAATTCGGTCTGCTGGTGCATGAGCAGCACTTATTGCTGGAATTACGCGCCGGTGCTGGCCGTTACACTGCCGCTGAATTCGCAGCCCATGCTGAACGCTTTGTGCGCCTGCTCAATTACTGGCTGGCGCAGCCGGAATCTCCACTGGCCGATGTGCCCCTGCTCAGCGACGATGAACGTCACAGCCTGAGCCTGTGGCAACAGGGGCGGGTATTCCCGCCACCACAGGATCTGCACAACATCGCTGACCTGTTCTGGGAGCAGGTGCAGAAAAAACCGGCGCACACCGCGCTGGTTTTTGCCGCTGGCAGCGGCGCCGACGAGCGCCTGAGTTTTGCTGAAGCCGGCGCAGAAGTTGCACGTCTCAGCCGCTGGCTGCGGGCTCAGGGCATAGGGCGTGCTCAGGTCGTGGCCACTGCGCTGCCAAGGTCGCGCTATTCGGTACTGGCCATGCTGGCGGTGCTCGACAGCGGTGCCAGCTGGTTGCCGCTGGATCTGGATTACCCGGCCGGGCGTATGGCCATGATGTGTGAGGACGCCCGTCCGGCGTTGTTGCTGACGACGCAGACGGTGACGGCACAGTTTCCGGCACAGCTTAAGCGGGCGAACCTCGACGATATGGCGTTGCTGGCAGAGTTGCAGGCCCAGCCCGCTGTGCGGCTGAACGCTGATGAGCGACCGCTGCCGGGGGGCGATGATATCGCCTATGTCATTTTTACCTCGGGCAGTACCGGGCGGCCGAAAGGGGTGATGAACACCCACGGCGCGTTGCTTAATCTGATCAGCTCACACCGCAGCGCCTTTTATGAGCCGCTGCGCGAGCAGATCGCGCAGCGCTGTCCGGGACGGCCACTGCGCGCCGGCCATACCCATTCGTTTTCGTTCGATTCCAGCTGGCTGCAGATTTTCTGGCTGCTGCTGGGCGAAGAAGTGCATGTGTTCGACGACACTGTGCGGCGCGACGCCAGCGAGCTGGTGCAGCAGATCCGGCAACGTGGTATCGATACCCTCGACCTGCCACCGTCGTTTCTGGCACAACTGCTCAATCAGGGCCTGATGGACGCTGACCATCATCAGCCGTCGCTGATTCTGATCGGTGGCGAAGCCTGCCCGGCTAACCTGTGGCAGCAGCTGAATCAGTATCCGCAACTCACCGCCCACAATTTGTACGGCCCGACTGAATACACAGTGGATACCCTGCGTGCCTGCGTGCGTGACAGCGAGCGCCCGCTGGTGGGCCGCCCCATCGGTAATACCCGCGTTTACATTCTCGATGCCCGCTTACAGCCGGTGCCGCCGGGCGTACTGGGTGAACTCTATATCGCCGGCGCTGGTCTGGCGGCGGGTTATCTGGCCCGTGGCGCACTCTCGGCCGGACGTTTTGTTGCCGACCCTTATGGCCCGCCAGACAGCCGCATGTACCGCAGCGGTGATCTGGTGCGCTGGACCAGCGATGGCCGCGTGGAATTTGCCGGTCGCGGTGACGATCAGGTGAAAATCCGTGGCTACCGCGTCGAAATCGGTGAGGTGGAAAACGCCCTGTCGTTATTGCCGGCGGTGGAAAGCGCGCTGGTGCTGGCGGAGTCGATCAACAACAGCCAGCGTTTGCTTGGCTATTGCGTGATTCCGGGGCTGAGCGGTGACGAGCGCACACAGCGCAGCCGCGAACTGCTGGGTCTGCTGCGCGAGCGGCTGCCGGATTACATGGTGCCGTCGTTGCTGCTGGTGATGGATGAATTCCCGCGTAATGTCAGCGGTAAGATTGACCGCAAGGCATTACCGAACAGTCAGGATATGCACGGCGGCAGTGTTCACACCAACAGGGCACTGAGCGACGACGAGGCGCTGCTGTGCATACAAATGGCCGCTGTGCTTCGGCTCGGGCAGGTGGGCGCGGATGACGATTTCTTTGCCATCGGTGGTGACAGTATCAGCGCCATTATTCTGTGTACCGCTGTGCGCGGGCAGGGCTGGCTGCTGAAGCCGGCGCAGGTGTTCAGCCTGAAAACCCCACGCGCACTGGCCACTGTAATGACGCCCCTGCAGGCAAACACGGCTTCTGAGCTGGAGTGGCTGAGCGCGGCGGAGCGCCAGACCCTGCAGCTGCGCTATGGGCGTGAGGTGGAGGCCGCACCTCTGCTGCCGCTGCAGCAGGGCATGCTGTTTGAAACCCAGTTGCACCCGGATGGCGGTAACTACAACGCCTTTACCCGCCTGTCTCTCAGTGGCGTGGTGGACAGTGAACGCTTACAGCAGGCGCTCAATCATGTAGTGGGCTGCTATCCGCAACTGGCCGGGCTGTTCGACAGTGACAGTCTGGAGCAGTCGTTACTGGTAATGCCGGCCGTTACGGAACGGCACTGGCCGTTGAGCGAACACGATCTCAGCATCTTGCCCGCCAGCGAGCGCGCCCGGGCCTTTGCTGAGCTTGAACAACAGCTGCTGCAGGCGCATTACCCCACCGATCGCGCTGGTGGGATGCTGGCAGCGGCATTGGTGCATCTCGGGGTGAATGAAGACAACGCACCGCGCAGTGAACTGATTCTGGTGATTCACCATCTGGTGGTGGATGGCTGGTCGACGCCGCTGCTGCTGCGCGATCTGATCACCGCTTACCAGACACAGGCGCCGCTACCGGCGCTGGATGTGTCCTACCCGCAACTGATGCAACAGCTGCTGCAACGTGATGACACTGAAGCACGCGCAGTGTGGGCGCAGGCACTGGCGGGGGCCAGCCCGACCTGTGTATTCGATGCTGCCGACAGCCGCACGGCGGTGGCCGCTGTCAGCGAATACACGCTCACTTTAACCACGGCAGAAACCCAGGCGCTGACGCAGAGGCTGCGGCGTCAGGGGATTACCCTCAACGTGCTGATGCAGGGCATCTGGGCTCAGGTCCTGCGTGGCATAACCGGGCGCGACGACGTACTGTTCGGCACACCGGTGTCCGGACGCAGTGCGGCCATTAACGGTCTGGCCGATCAGGTTGGCCTGTTCCTCAATACCCTGCCGGTGCGGGTTAAGACCGACGCTGATCAGGCCTTCTGGCCCCAGCTTGCGGCCATGCAGCAGCAACACGCGCATCTGATGGAACAGGACAGTCTGGGGCTGGCGGATATTCAGCGTCAGGCCGGACTGGGTACCCTGTTCGATACTCTGCTGGTGGTGGAAAACTACCCCGATTCAGCCTGGGCCAGCGCCGAGCTCAGTGGCAATGGCAGCCAGCCGTTGCACATCCGCGCTATTCATAACCGCGGCTACAGCCATTACCCGCTGGCGTTGCTGGTGATTCCCGGTGAGCAGCTGACTCTGCTGGTAGAAGACCGCCAGGCACTGGCGACGCTGGGCCTGAACGCAGCTCTGCTGGCGCAGCGCGTGGCCCATGTGTTGCGTCTGGCGTTGGCTGAAGCCGATAGCAATTCCGCTGTGCCGTTGGCCCGTTGGCCAGTGCTGAGTCCGGTGGAGCAAAGCCTGCTGACAGAGGCTAATAACACGCAGCGGCCATTGTCCGGCGCCACCCTGCAGTCGGCGCTGCGCAGTCGGTCTGAGCATCATATGCAGGCGTTCTGTGTGGCCGACGAGCACCAGACTCTGACCTATGGCGCAGCGCGTGCGCGGGTGGATGCTATGGCTGCAGGTCTGCAGCAGGCCGGCGTCACGCCGGGCAGCATAGTGGCGGTGGCACTGCCGCGTTCGGTGGATCTGACCCTGGCCATCTGGGCGGTGATTGAAGCCGGTGCGGCTTATCTGCCGCTGGATACCGGTTATCCGGACGAGCGTCTCGGCTTTATGTTGCAGGATGCTGGTGCGGCGGCGCTGATCACGGCAGAAGTCCTGTTTGCACGGCTGCAACCGCTGGCTGGCAACAGCCCGTTGCTGGATGTGAACGACCTGCAGACCAGCGACCCGGCGCAGCTTAAGCGAGTGAATATCACTCCGGCGCATCCGGCGTATCTGATTTATACCTCAGGCACCACAGGACAACCGAAAGGCGTACTGGTCGGCCATGCCGCCATCGTTAACCGGCTGGAGTGGATGCAACACCAGTACCCGCTGACGGCAGCGGATGTGGTATTGCAGAAAACGCCGTGTAGCTTTGATGTGTCGGTGTGGGAATTCTTCTGGTCGGCGTGCGTGGGCGCCGGGCTGGTGATGGCCGCACCCGAGGCGCACAAAGATCCGCAGGCGCTGATCGACACCATTAACCGCTGGCAGGTCACCACCCTGCATTTCGTCCCCTCCATGCTGGCGATTTTTACCAGCACAGCGCGGGCGCTGTACGGTGAAGAACAACCGCTGTGTACATCATTGCGTCAGGTCTTCTGCAGCGGTGAAGCCCTGACCTGGGCTCAGACCGATGCCTTTAACCAGCGTTTTGGCGTTCGCGCCGCGGATGATCAGGGCGTGCAGCTGCACAATCTCTACGGCCCGACCGAAGCGGCGGTGGATGTCAGTTACGAACCGGCCTCACAGGCAGTGTCGTCTGCGGGCAGCCCAGTGTCATTGGGTAACAGTGTGCCGATAGGACGTCCGGTGTGGAACACCCGTCTGCAGGTGCTGGATGCGACATTACGCCCGGTCCCAGTGGGGGCTACCGGCGAGCTGTACCTCAGTGGTGTGCAGCTGGCGCACGGCTATCTGGGCCGCGCTGCACTCAGCGCCGGGCGTTTTGTTGCCGATCCTTATGGTCCGCCGGGCAGTCGTATGTACCGCACCGGCGACGTGGTGCGCTGGCTGAGCAATGGCGTGGTGGAATATCTGGGGCGTGCCGACGATCAGATCAAAATCCGCGGTCAGCGCATTGAGCTGGGTGAAATCGAAACCTGTCTGCTGGCGCAACCGGGCGTGGCCAATGCCGTGGTGCATGCAACGGTGCTGCACGAGGGCAATAACGGCTCCGGTGAGGATAACCGCCAGCTGGTGGCTTATCTGGTGGCGCAGCCCGGCGTAACGCTGGCAGAGGATGCACTCAAAGCCGCCGCCAGTGCTGCGCTGCCTGCGCATATGGTGCCGGTGGCCTGGGTAACGCTGGAAAAGCTGCCGTTAAGCGCCAACGGCAAACTCGACCGCAAAGCCCTGCCCAAACCTCAGCTCAGCAGCGCTGGCAGCAGCAGCGGGCGCGCACCGGCACGCGGGCTGGAGCAACGTCTGGCGCAGCTGTTTATGCGCCTGCTGGAGGTGACGGAACTCCGTGCCGATGACGACTTCTTCGCCCTTGGCGGCCATTCGTTGCTGGCTATGCGCTTAGCGGCCGATATCCGCCGGGAACTGAAACGTGCGGTGACCGTGGGACAGATTATGGGCGCACCTACAGTGGCGCGACTGGCAGCGTTGCTTAACGAAAACGACCAGCGCAACGATTTTGGTCACGATGGTTTTGCCGAAGTGATAAGGCTTCGTACAGCGCGTAAAGACGCTCACGGCCACACGCCAGAGCCGCTGTTCTGCTTCTGTCCGGGCTCGGGCTTTGCCTGGCAGTACAGTGTGCTGTCGCGTTACCTGCGTGAAGGCCGCGCCATTATCGGCCTGCAGTCACCGCGCCCGCACGGCTTGATGGCCAGCAGCGCCAGTATGGAGGAACTGGTGCAGCGTCAGCTGAGCATTATCCGCCGCGAGCAGGCTCACGGACCTTACTATCTGCTGGGTTACTCGCTGGGTGGCACGGTAGCCTATGCCGTGGCGGCGCAGTTGCGCACGCAGGGCGAGGAGGTGGCCTTCCTCGGTCTGCTCGATACCTATCCGGCGGAAGTACACGACTGGAACGATCCGGAAGGTGCAGAAGAAGCCTTAGGTGCCGAGCGGGAACAGGCGCAATTGCTGAATGATGCCGTCGGTGCGGAAACAGACAGTGCCACGCTGGCGCAGGACGAGCAGCAGGCCATGGCCCAGGCACAGGCAGAAAAAGACGCCATGCTGGAGCAGATTTTTGCCAACTACAAAGATGCGGTACGTCTGCTGAAACAGACACGCACTCCGGCTTACGACGGTCGCTTCAGCGTGTTTGTCGCCGCCCAGGATCTGCCCGCTTATATCCGCCCGCAAGCCGACTGGCAGCCTTATGCACCGGGAGCCGAGTATGAATTTCTGCCCTGGGCCAGTCATGAAAATATCCTTTCGCCACAATCCCTGCAGCAGCTCGGCCCGTTACTCGACCGTCTGCTTGCTGAGGGAGACAGTGAAGCCGCAGGTTCCTCCCGTCATTACCCGCCGGTCAGTGCATGACCGGCCTTTGTTTAAGTTGATGCTATGAATAAAAAATCGTTCTTTGTTGATTTCAGCCTGCTGAAAACCAACCGTCATTTCCGCAACGTATTTATTGCCCGTACCATTTCCCTGCTGGGGCTGGGCATGCTGGCGGTTGCCATACCCATGCAGGTGTATCAGCTCAGTGGTGATTCGTTTCAGGTGGGGCTGGTAATGGCACTGGAAGGCGCGGGTATGTTTGCCGGACTGTTACTGGGTGGCGTGCTGGCCGACCGTGATGACCGTAAAAAACTGATTCTGTTTGCCCGCGCTGTGTGCGGCATTGGTTTTCTCGGGTTGGCGGTAAACGCCTGGCTGCCACAGCCGCAACTCTGGGTTATTTATCTGCTGGCCGTCTGGGACGGTTTCTTCGGTGCTATTGGTGTAACCGCTTTGTTAGCCTGCATGCCTTTTATTGTCGGACGTGAAAATCTGCTGCAGGCGCGTGCCGTCAGTATGTTGTCGGTACGTCTGGCGACGGTTATTTCCCCGGCGCTGGGCGGGCTGATCATCGCCTTTGCCGACGTCGGCTGGAATTATCTGATTGCCGCACTGGGCACTGGTCTGACCCTGATTCCTTTGCTGGCGTTGCCTTCCATGCGTCCGCAGGAGGTGGAAGAGCATCATCCGCTAAAGGCGTTGGCAGCGGGTTTTCGTTATCTGTTTGCCAACCGCATTGTGTTTTACACCGTACTGGCCGGAACTCTGGTGACGTTAACCACAGCTATTCGTGTGCTGTTTCCGGCGCTGGTGGAAGACGCTTTTGCCGGTGGGGCGGCCGAACTCGGGCTGATGTATTCCGCTGTGCCGCTGGGGGCAACCTTAGGCGCACTGGTGAGTGGCTGGGCCAGCCATGTGCAGAAACCCGGGCAGGTGATGCTGTTTGTCAGTCTGGCGGCCTTTGCCTGCATGATGGCGCTGGGGCTTAACCACAGTTTTATTACCGCACTGTTTTTGCTCGCTGCTTTTGGCTATCTGGTGTCCATCGCCTCGCTGCTGCAATACAACCTGGTGCAGATTAATACTCCCGATCAGTATCTGGGTCGTATTAATGGTATCTGGACGGCGCAGGATGCTTCGGGGGATTCCCTCGGTACTCTGGGGATTGGTGTGCTGGGCAAGTTTATGTCATCGCTGGGCAGCATTTTTACTCTGGGGGCCGTCGCGATGACACTGGGAGTGCTGCTGCTGGGTAACAAAACACTGCGTGGTATAGAGAAAACTGACGGTTAGTGATGGTGCGGAAGGAGGCAGGGCAAGCCGTGATCACCGGCAGTGTCGTTATCTGTTGAAAACAACATGCTGCCGGTGATGGCTTGTATATCAGTCTTTGGCGAGCAGGGCTTTCAGCAGACGTGGGTTGCTGACCACCAGGTTGGCCGGAGCGCGCAGCAATGGCTGGCCACTCACTTCTGACAGCAGACAACCGGCTTCGGAAGCCAGCAGGCCGGCAGCGTTCAGGGCAAACTCATCAACGTTGCTCAGCAGGGCGCCCTGGAAACGGTCGGCGGCTACGTAGCAGATAGACAGGGCGTTGGAGCCGATATTGCGCAGGTCAAAGCTTTTTGACATCAGACGCTGTAAACGCTGCAGCTGATCGAAGGCGGCTTCGTTGTTGCCCATAGGCTGGGTGTAGCCGACGATGGCGTCGCTCAGGCTGTTAACGTTACCGCTGCGGATACGGCGGTTGTTCAGCTGGGCGCCACGGCCACGGGAAGCCGTGAATTCATCACCATTAATAGGATTGAGGATCACCGAGTGTTCTGCTTTGCCGTTTTGCATGCAGCAGACGATGATGGCAAAAGATGGGATACCTACGCGGAAGTTGGAGATGTCGTCGATGACACACACCTGCCACACAGGCTGGTTGGCCTGTTCGCCGTTCTGACCGGTTTCACGGCCGTAAAAGTTGTGCTCAGGCAGGGCTTTCTTCAGCTCAAAAATAATGCCTTTTTCCAGACCAATGGTGCAGTCTGCCACAAACTTTGCTTTCTCCTGATCCGTGCTTTTGTACGAATCGAAGCGGTCCAGGCGACGGACCAGATCTTGACCAGCATTACGCGCAGCGCGCAACGCCAAGTTCACCATGGGTTGCATAGGGATCGCTATCTCTTAAAGTTAAAGAACATTTTTCGGGCGCGGGATTATATCAGCACCTGACTGGTTAGCGAAGCCCGTTTTGCGTTACACTTCGTGCCCCTTATTCTGTACCGGCCTGGCTCCCGCAGATGCTCCGTTGTGAGGTTAACCTGCGGATTGCACGGGTTTCAGACCGGCCGCCATTCTCCGATAAGCGCCGTTGCGGCGCAGACAAGGCGTTATGCTCGATAAAATCCGTATCGTAATGGTTAATACCACCCACTCCGGCAATATCGGAGCGGCCGCCCGTGCGATGAAAAACATGGGCCTGAGCCGGCTGGTGCTGGTTGATCCGATCGCCAGCATTGACGAAGAAGCGATCCAGCGTTCTTCGCGCGCAGAAGATATTCTGCACAACGCGGTCATCGTACCGACGCTGGAAGACGCCATTGCCGACTGTGGTCTGGTGATTGGCACCAGCGCGCGCAGCCGCCATATTCCCTGGCCGTTGATGTCGCCGCGCCAGTCGGCTGCAAAAGCTGCGGAAATGATTCCCGCCGGTAATGAAGTGGCGCTGGTGTTCGGCCGTGAATCCCGTGGTCTGACCAATGAAGAGCTGCACCTGTGTACTGCGCACGTGCATATTCCTACCGACGAAAACTTCTCATCCCTGAACGTTGCCCAGGCCATTCAGGTGCTGTGCTATGAAATGCGTTTGGCAATGGTGACTGATGATTTCCGCGCCGAAGCCGAACCGGAAGATGAGGCCGGAGCCTGGGGCGTGCCCTGGGATTATCCGCTGGCAACCCAGGGCGAGCTGGATGGACTGTTCCGTCATATGGAAACTGTGCTCATTGATATCGGCTTCCTTGACCCCAATACTCCGAAGCACCTGATGTCCCGTATGCGTCGTCTGTATCAGCGCGCTGCACCGGACAAAACAGAAGTGAATATTTTGCGTGGCATTCTGGCGGCGGTACAGCGTCAGGGCGACACCAGCCATAAAACACAAGGGGATACTGAGTGATCAGACAACTGCGTGAAGACATTGCCAGTGTATTTGAGCGTGACCCGGCAGCGCGCAATACCTTTGAGGTGGTCACCACCTATCCGGGGTTGCATGCTCTGCTGCATTACCGGGTGGCCAACTGGCTGTGGCGCAAGGGCTTTAAATGGCTGGCACGCATGCTGTCGACCTTCAGTCGCTGGATGACCGGCATTGAGATTCATCCGGGAGCAACCATTGGCCGGCGTTTCTTTATTGACCATGGCATGGGCGTGGTGATTGGTGAGACCGCTGAAATCGGCGATGACTGCACCCTGTATCACGGCGTGACGCTGGGTGGTACTACCTGGAATAAAGGCAAGCGCCACCCGACCCTGCAAAATGGCGTGGTGGTTGGTGCCGGCGCCAAAGTGCTGGGGCCGATTGTCGTTGGTGAAAACGCCCGTATCGGCTCCAATGCCGTGGTGACCAAAGAAGTTCCGGCGGGGGCGACGGTGGTCGGTATTCCGGGCCGTATTGTGCGTAAAGCGAGCACGGCTGAAGATGAGCAGCGGCGCAAAATCGCCGAGAAAATCGGCTTTGATGCCTATGGTATGGCCGACGAAATGCCCGATCCGATTGCCCGTTCCATCCATAACCTGATGGATCACATGCACGCGGTGGACCGTAAAATCGACACCATGTGCAAAGCGCTGCACGATCTGGGTGACCGCACCTGCTCTGAGGCGCTGCCGCAGCTTGAGGCGGAAACCTTTGTCAGCCTCAGCGAAGCGGTCAGCAGTGACGATGCTGACAGTGCCGAAACGGCTGACAGTGCTGGTCCGGGTGTGGAAAAGCACTGAAACCAGTCCGGCGTGTTTTGTTGTGTAAAGGCATGCAGGCTAAAGTTGACTGAAATAGTCGGATATACGCATAATGCCACCACGATTTATGTGGGGGATAGACCATGCGTTTAACGACCAAAGGCCGCTATGCGGTGACGGCCATGCTGGATCTGGCGATTCATGCGCAGGACGGGCCGGTAAGTCTGAATGATATTTCCGGTCGTCAGGGCATTTCCCTGTCGTACCTGGAGCAGTTGTTTGCCAAGTTACGCCGCGGTGGTCTGGTAGCCAGCGTGCGTGGCCCGGGTGGTGGTTATCGCCTGAGCCGTGATGGCAGTGATATTAATGTGGCTGAGGTGGTGGACGCGGTAAACGAATCCATGGATGCCACACGCTGCAACCGCCGTGGTGATTGTCAGGATGGCGAAGAGTGCCTGACCCATCATTTATGGCTGGAGCTGAGTGATCAGATTCACGCATTTCTGCGCGGCATCACGCTGGCGCAACTGATTCAGCGTAAAGAGATCCGTAATACCGCCGACCGTCAGGACAGCAATACACGAAACCGTATTGATGCAGTACTGAGTACAGAAGACATTACCGGCTGAATGGCCGGTCCTTGACCGGAGCGCTCCTCTTGATCTGAGCGCCCCTTGACCTGAGCGCTGCAGCGCGGACAATGCGCCGCCTCAGGTTTCAGATTTTCCAGCGGTGACCCATGAAATCCATCTATCTCGATTATGCAGCGACCACGCCGGTCGACCCCCGTGTGGCTCAGGTGATGGCAGCCTGCCTGACTCTGGATGGTACCTTTGGTAATCCGGCATCACGTTCCCATCGGTATGGCTGGCAGGCTGAGCAGGTGGTGGAAAATGCCCGGCGCCAGCTGGCTGATCTGCTCGCCGCCGATCCGCGTGAAATCGTCTGGACCTCAGGTGCAACCGAGTCCAACAACCTGGCCTTAAAAGGTGTGGTCGAAGCGCTGCGTGCTGACGATGCCGGCCGTCCGCTGCACATTATTACTTCGGCGATTGAGCATAAGGCGGTACTGGATGTCTGTGCCTGGCTGCAGGCGCAGCATCAGGTTGAGGTTACTTACCTGACACCGGATGCTGATGGTCTGATCAGTATGCAGCAGGTGGCTGATGCCCTGCGTGACGATACCTGTCTGGTCAGTCTGATGGCGGTTAATAACGAGCTGGGCACCATTACCGATATCGCCGCCATCGGCGCGTTGTTAAAAGATCACCCGGCGTATCTGCATGTGGATGCCGCTCAGGCGCTGGGTAAAGTTGCTGTGAACGTCAGAGACTGGCAGGTCGATCTGTTGTCGGTGTCCGCGCATAAGTTCTACGGCCCGAAAGGCATTGGTGCGCTCTATGTGCGCCGTGAACCGCAGGTGAAACTGGCGGCCCAGATGCACGGCGGTGGCCATGAGCGCGGTATGCGTTCCGGCACGCTGCCAACCCATCAGCTGGCGGGTCTGGGTGAGGCTGCACGTCTGGTGCAGGAAGAGCTGGCGGCCGATGAAGCCCGTATCCGTGAGTTGTCGGCCCGTCTGTGGGACGGGCTGCAGGCGCTGGGTGGGGTGTATCTGAATGGCCATGCGCAGCAGCGTACCGCCAATCATCTGAACGTCAGCTTTGATGGTGTGGATGGTGAGATCCTGCTGGCCTCGCTGGCTAAGGTGGCGGTGTCTTCCGGTTCGGCCTGTAACTCGGCGACGATTGCGCCTTCCTATGTGCTGAAGGCCATTGGCCGCAGCGATGCGCTGGCCCATGCCGGTCTGCGCTTCAGTCTCGGGCGTTTCACTACGGCCGAAGAGATCGGTTTTGCCCTGAGTGAAGTTACGCGTGTGGTGCAGATGCTGCGCGGCTGATCGCTGAGTTCCGTATTTCCTGCCGCTGGCGGTCAAATAATCCGCCAGCGCGCCCGCGTACGCGTACAACTTTAATGAAAAGGTGCGTATAATCCGCGGGTTTTATTTTCCGTAACCCTGATAATTTACCCTTGGGAGCTAAAAATGGCTGTTGAACGCACTCTGTCCATCGTTAAACCAGACGCTGTGGCCAAAAACGTAATCGGTGAAATCCTGACCCGTTTCGAAAAAGCTGGCCTGAAAGTTGTTGCCGCTAAAATGATCAAACTGGACGACGAAAAAGCGGGCGGTTTCTACGCAGAGCACAAAGAGCGTCCTTTCTTCAAAGATCTGGTGTCTTTCATGACTTCTGGTCCTGTTGTTGTACAGGTTCTGGAAGGCGAAAACGCTATCGCTGCTAACCGCGAACTGATGGGTGCTACCAACCCTAAAGAAGCGGCTGCCGGTACTATCCGCGCTGACTTCGCTGAAAGCATCGATGCTAACGCAGTACACGGTTCTGACTCTGCAGCTTCTGCTGAGCGCGAAATCGCTTACTTCTTCGCTGCCGACGAAATCTGCTCACGTTAATGAGCGGAACTCAGAGGGCAGGAATGCCCTCTGATCAATCCTCCGGGATGCACCAGTGCCAACAGGCCCCAGGTAACCAATTGATGTCCGAAACACCAGAAAAAATTAATCTGTTGGGCTTGTCGCCCGCCAAAATGGAAGCCTTTTTTGCCGATATGGGCGAGAAGAAATTCCGTGCTCAGCAAATGCTGAAATGGATTCATCAATATGGCGAAGCCAACTTCGACAACATGACCAACATGGGTAAGCCCTTGCGTGCGCGCATGGCCGAAGTGTGTGAGATCCGCCTGCCGGAAGTGATTTACGAAGATTTCTCCAAAGACGGCACCCGTAAGTGGGTGATGCGTATGGATGGCGGCAGTGCCGTCGAAACCGTTTATATCCCGGAAAAAGACCGGGGCACCCTGTGTGTGAGCTCGCAGATCGGCTGTTCGCTCGACTGCAGTTTCTGCTCCACCGGTAAGCAGGGTTTTAACCGCGACCTCAGCGTGGCGGAAATTATTGGTCAGGTATACGTGGCGGCTATGAGCTTCCATGCACCGGGCGAGCGTCGCGAACGCCGTATTACCAACGTGGTGATGATGGGCATGGGCGAGCCGCTGCTGAACTTCGACAACGTGGTCGATGCCATGAACCTGATGATGGACGACAACGCCTATGGCTTGTCCAAGCGTCGTGTCACCCTGAGCACCTCCGGCGTCGTGCCGATGATGGATAAGCTTGGCGATGTTACCGATGTGTCACTGGCGGTATCGCTGCACGCACCGAATGACGAGCTGCGTAACCAGCTGGTGCCAATTAATAAAAAATATCCGATTAAAGAGCTGATTGCGGCCACTAACCGTTATCTGGCGAAACTGCCGGACCGTCGTAAGGCCACCATCGAATACACCATGATGGAAGGCGTTAACGATGAGATGGAGCACGCGGAGCAGCTGTCCGTGCTGATGAAACAGGTGCCGTGCAAAATCAACCTGATTCCGTTTAACCCGTTTCCTAACTCCGGCTATAAACGCCCGAGTAACAATCGTGTGTACCGCTTCCGCGATTATCTGGTGAATCAGGGGCATATTGTCACCATCCGCTCGACCCGTGGCGATGACATCGACGCCGCCTGTGGTCAGCTGGTGGGCAAAGTTCAGGACCGCACGCGCCGCAGTGAGCGTTATATCAATGCGGTGCAGATCGACGAGTCTTCACAGGGCAACCAATAAAATGACCGGGATGGGCATGAAAAAATTAATCACCACACGCGCAGCGAGCCTGTTGATAGTGCTGCTGAGCCTGACTCTGGCTTCCTGCGTTACCGTCACTGAAAGTCGTTTTACCAAGAAAAAATCACCGGAAAAAGCGGTGGAAAATTATACCCAGTTAGGTCTGGGCTACCTGCAGAAAGGCCGTCCGGACTGGGCGCGTCAGCGTCTGCAGAAAGCACTGGCGATTGATCCTGATTACGCCCCGGCCAACGATGCCATGGGGCTGGTCTGGCAGACCGAAGGCGAGATGGATCTGGCGGAAGAATATTTTCAGAAAGCGCTGAGCAACGACAGCAGCTTTACTCTGGCGCGTCACCATCTGGGGCGCTTGTATGTGCAACTGAAGCGTTACGATGAAGCCGAGGGCAATCTCCAGCGGGTTACCAACGACCGTTATTACGATAATCGTGCTTCAGCCTACAACGATCTGGCGCTGAATGCTTACCGCCAGGGCAACACTGAGCAGGCAATCGACAGCTACGGTCAGACCCTGCGTATTGCTCCTTACAATGTTGATGGGCTGGTCAACATATCGACCCTGCTGTTTGAAGCGCAGCGTTACGATGAGTCACTGAAATACTACGATCGTTTTGAGCGTCTGGTGCAGCGCGATCAGGCGCGTCAGACCGCCCACACCCTGTGGCTGGGCATCAAGCTGGCAACGCTGCAGCAGAACACTCAGCGGGCGATTGCGCTGGCGACCGACCTGAAGCGTAACTTCCCGGAATCGGTTGAATACCGTCTGTATCAGGACTCCCTGTCCGGAGCCAAATAATGAGCATGCATTTCGAAAATCCCATCAAGCGTCGTCAAAGCCGCAAAATCTGGGTTGGTGATGTGCCGGTCGGCGGTGATGCGCCGATTGCCATTCAGACCATGACCAACACCGAAACCACCGATGTGGCGGCCACTGTGGCGCAGATTCAGCGCGCTCAGGATGCCGGTGCCGACATCGTGCGCGTTTCTGTGCCGACCATGGACGCAGCGGAAGCCTTTGGCAAAATCCGCAAAGAAGTGAATATTCCGCTGGTGGCAGACATTCACTTTGACTACAAAATCGCCCTGCGCGTCGCTGATCTGGGTGTTGACTGTCTGCGTATCAACCCCGGCAATATCGGCCGTGAAGACCGTGTGCGCGCGGTGGTGGATGCGGCGCGTCATAACGGCATTCCGATCCGTATCGGGGTGAATGCCGGGTCACTGGAAAAAGATCTGCAGAAGAAATACGGCGAGCCGACCCCGGCCGCGCTGGTGGAATCCGCCATGCGCCATATCGATATTCTCGATCGCCTGAACTTCCCGGATTTCAAACTCAGCCTGAAAGCCTCCGACATCTTTATGACCGTGGCGGCTTACAAGCAGATTGCCAGCCAGATTGAGCAGCCGCTGCACCTTGGCATCACCGAAGCCGGTGGCCTGCGTGGTGGTACGGTTAAATCGTCTATTGGTCTTGGCCTGCTGCTGTGGGAAGGCATCGGTGACACCATCCGCGTATCGCTGGCGGCTGATCCGATAGAAGAAGTCAAAGTGGGCTGGGACATGCTCAAATCGCTGAAGCTGCGTTCGCGCGGCATCAACTTTATTGCCTGTCCGAGCTGTTCACGTCAGAACTTCGACGTGATCAAAACCATGAACGAGCTGGAAATGCGCGTTGATGATATCCGCACCGATATGAGTGTGGCGGTGATTGGCTGTGTGGTGAATGGCCCCGGCGAATCCAAGGAAACTGATATCGGTCTGGCCGGTGGGCAGCCGAATCTGGTGTATATCGACGGTAAACCAGCCGGCAAACTGAGTAACGAGACTCTGGTGGATGACCTTGAGCGTATGATCCGCGAACGCGCCGCCAGCCTCGATGAAGAACGCAAAAATCTGATTGCCAGCGACAGCTGAGCGCTGACCCAGACAAGAACGGACATTATGGCAACGAAAATCCAGGCCATTCGTGGCATGAACGACATCCTGCCGGCCCAGAGCCCGGTGTGGCAGTATCTGGAAGGCACAGTGAAAGACCTGCTGGCTTCTTACGGTTATGACGAAATCCGCATGCCGATTGTGGAGCAGACTGCGCTGTTCAAACGCTCCATCGGCGAAGTGACCGACATCGTCGAAAAAGAGATGTACACCTTCGACGACCGCAATGGCGACAGCCTGACCCTGCGTCCGGAAGGCACCGCCAGCTGCGTGCGCGCCTGTGAAGAACACGGTCTGCTGTACAACGCAGACGCAGCGTCTGTGGTACACCGGCCCGATGTTCCGATCACGAGCAGTCCGCAGAAAGGCCGTTACCGCCAGTTCTATCAGATTGGTGTGGAAACCTTTGGTATGGCTACCGCCGATATCGATGCTGAAGTGATTCTGATGACCGCGCGTCTGTGGCAGCAGCTGGGTCTGACCGATGCGGTTACCCTGCAGCTGAACACCCTGGGCTCCAACGAAGCGCGTGCCAATTACCGCGATGCCCTGGTAGCTTATCTGAGCGAGCGCAAAGACCAGCTGGATGAAGACAGCCAGCGCCGTCTGGAAACCAATCCGCTGCGCGTACTCGACAGCAAAGATCAGAACACCCAGGCACTGCTGGCCGATGCGCCACAGCTGCACGATTACCTCGACGACGAAAGCCGCGAGCACTTTGCTCTGCTGCGCAGCATCCTTGATGCCGCCGGGGTGAAGTACGAAATCAACCAGCGTCTGGTGCGCGGTCTCGATTATTACTGTAAAACCGTGTTCGAGTGGGTCACCGACAAACTCGGTTCGCAGGGCACCGTCTGTGCCGGCGGCCGTTACGACGGCCTGGTCGAGCAGCTGGGTGGTAAGCCAACCCCGGCGGTTGGTTTTGCCATGGGCGTTGAGCGTCTGATTCTGCTGCTGGAAACGCTGGAGCTGATTCCGGCCGAAGTGCTGCAGACCATCGATGTATACATCTGTCCGGTCGGTGAGGGCAGTGCTCAGGTGGCACTGCTGCTGGCAGACCGTCTGCGCGACGAGCACAGCTGGTTACGCATTCAGACCCACTGTGGTGGTGGCAGCTTCAAGAGCCAGATGAAAAAAGCCGACAAGAGCGGTGCACATCTGGCACTGTTGCTGGGCGAAGACGAAATTGCCAACGGTACTGTGACCGTTAAAGATCTGCGTGGTGAAGGTGGGCAGCAGACGCTGGCGCTGAGCGACGTGGGCGAATGGCTGGCACAAGAAACTTTTTAATAACCAATAACTCACAATATTCGTTTTTTTGGGGAAGTGGACGCATGACTGAATATCGTACGGATGAAGAACAAGCAGAACTGCTGAAAAAATGGTGGGCAGAGAACGGTAAAAGCCTGCTGGCGACCATCGTGATTGTTGCCGGTGGCTGGTTTGGCTGGAACAGCTATCAGGCTAATCAGCAGGCAACAGCCGAAGCAGCTTCCATGCTGTACTCACAGCTGGTCGACAAAGTCGCACAGCCGGCAGCGCAGCAGGATGAAGCGGCTAAAGCCGAAATGGAAGCACTGGCGACTCAGCTGAAAAAAGACTTCGGCAAAACCAGTTATGGACAGTTTGGTGCTCTGTTCCTGGCGCGCTTTGCTGCCGATGCCGGTGACTTTGATACCGCCGCTGCTGAACTGAACAGCATCATTGCCACGGCTGACGAAGGTCCGATCAAATTTACCGCTCAGGCGCGTCTGGCCAATGTCCTGATTCAACAGGAAAAAATGGACGAAGCGCTGGCGCTGGTTGCGACTGTACCGGACGCTGCCTATGCCGCGCAGTTTGAAGAAGCTAAAGGCGATGCCCTGTTCCGTAAAGGCGAACTGAGTGAAGCCCGTGCGGCTTATGTCCGTGCGCAGGAAGCCGCTGCGAATCTGGGTCTGAACACCCAGCAGCTGCAGCGTAAGATTGATAATCTGGCTGCGAGCGGAGACGCCTGATGCGCCTGAGTCCTGTTGTCGTCCTGTTGAGTGCTCTGCTGGCTGTGCAGCTGAGTGGTTGTGCCAGTCAGCCAGCCAATCAGGCAGAAGCGGCTGACGCTGCCGACGAGACAGGGCTGCCCGATTATAACGATGAAACCGATATCTCCATCGAGTGGCGTAAGCAGCTTGGTGTGGGGGCTGGTACGGCTTATACCCGTCTGCGCCCGGTGGTGAGCGGCGATACCGTGTTTATGGCTGACACCTCCGGTGAGGT
>NZ_DDCJ01000081.1:0-8822 GCF_002335285.1 Thalassolituus sp. UBA2009 | reverse complement strand
GTGGCGCAAGACAACGGTCAGTTGTTTGTTGCTACCCGTGACGGTTTTCTGCATTGCCTGAACAGTGCCGACGGCTCTGAAATCTGGCGTTCACGCATGACCAGTGAGTCTGTCGCGCCAGCGGGTACCGACGCTAAGCGGGTGTTTGTACACACCGTTGACGGTCGTGTTACCGCTTTTGAACGGGCGGATGGCAAGCAGGCCTGGTCTTACGAAACCGCGATGCCGGTACTGACCGTGCGCGGCACCGGCACGCCGCTGGTGCTGGATCAGCTGGTGATCACCGGTTTTGCCACCGGCAAACTGGTGGCACTGGATAAGACCCTCGGTATTCCGCGCTGGGATGTGCGTCTGGCAACGCCGGATGGCCGCTCTGAGCTGGAACGTCTGGTGGATGTTGATGGCGCACCGATCTGGGATAACGGCATTATTTATGCGGCCAGCTACCACGGCAAACTGGCAGCCGTTTCGCTCAATGGCGAAACCCGCTGGGAAGAAGAAGGTTCAACCTACACCAGTCCGGAACTGGCGCTGGGCAACCTGTACCTGACCCTCGACAGTGATCACATCCAGTCCTATGACATGGCCAGTGGCGCGCCGGTCTGGACTCAGAAAGCACTGCATGGTCGCCGTCTCGGGCAGACCAGTGCTTATGGCAGCTGGCTGGCAGTCGCTGATGGTGAAGGTTATCTGCACATTATGAATCAGGTGGATGGCGAGTTGGTGGGACGTAAACTGTTGCGCCCTAAACCATTGCACGTCAACTATCCTAATCAAACAGAAGGTACCAACTGGCGTGCGCTGCGTGGCCGCGATATGGGCATCCGCAGTCCGTTAGTTGCCACTGATAAAGGTCTGCTGGTGTATACCAATGCCGGTGAACTGCTGCTGCTGAGCGTTCAGACCGACTGACGCTGGCGGTATCAGCCAATGTTTTTTACCGGGCGTCGTATAGCGACGCCTGTTTTATTTCTTAAATGAGGTTTTCTGATCATGGTCCCTGTGATTGCTCTGGTCGGACGTCCCAACGTGGGCAAGTCCACGCTGTTTAACCGTCTGACCAAAAGCCGTGATGCGCTGGTGGCTGAAATTGCCGGCCTGACCCGTGACCGTAAGTACGGTGAGGGCAAGGTTGGTGATGTGCCATTCATCGTGATTGATACCGGTGGTATCAGCGGCCAGGAAGAGGGCATCGACGAGGCCATGGCCGCGCAAAGCTTCCAGGCCATTAAAGACGCCGATATCGTTTTCTTTATGGTCGATGTTGGCGCCGGTATTACCAACGGCGACCGTATGATTGCCGAATATCTGCGCCGCAGCGGTAAAGACGCCTATCTGGTGGCCAACAAGATCGACGGTAAAAACCCCGATCTGGTGCTGGGTGAATTCTTTGAACTGGGCATGGGTGAGCCTCTGCCGATTGCTGCGGCGCATAACCGTGGCATCAGCGCATTGATCGAATACGTGCTGGGCGAACTGCCGCAGGACGATGACGACTACTTCCGTGAATTGGCCGGCGAAGAGGCCCCGGTACACGAAGAGCTCGATGTTAAAGGTATTAAAATTGCCGTAGTTGGCCGCCCGAACGTGGGTAAATCGACTCTGGTTAACCGTTTTCTCGGGGAAGACCGGGTGGTGGTATTCGATGAAGCCGGCACCACGCGCGACAGTATTTATATTCCCTACGAGCGTCACGGTCAGGAATACACCCTGATCGACACCGCCGGTGTACGCCGCCGTAAGAATATTTCCGAAGCCGCGGAAAAATTCTCCATTATTAAAACCCTGCAGGCCATTCAGGACTGTCATGTCTGTATTCTGGTGCTTGATGCCCGTACCGGTATCGTCGAGCAGGACTTACATATGCTCAGCTTCGTACTGAACTCCGGCCGGGCGCTGGTGATTGCCATCAATAAATGGGATGGCATGGAAGCGGACGCCAAAGAGCGGGTAAAAACAGAAATTGACCGTCGTTTCGATTTCTTAACCTTTGCCGAAATGCATTTTATTTCGGCATTGCACGGCACCGGCGTGGGTAACCTGTACGATTCGGTTGATCAGGCTTATCAGTCGTCCATGGCGAAATGGCAGACCAATATGCTGACCCGTATTCTGGAAGACGCCACGGCCAGCCATCAGCCACCGGTTGTACGCAACCGCCGGCCAAAACTGCGCTATGCCCACCAGGGTGGCTCTAACCCGCCCATTATTGTGGTGCACGGTAATCTGGCGAAAGAACTGCCGGAAGACTACAAACGCTATCTGGCCAATACCTTCCGCCGCGTGCTGGAAATTAAAGGTACGCCGATCCGTATGGAATTCCGTCAGGGCGATAACCCGTATTCCGGCAAAGAGAAAGAAATCCGTCACAGCAGTAAAAAGCGTGCGGATGCGGTGGAACGGACAGAAAATAAACGTAAGATTAAAATTGAAAAAGCACGTAAGCAATTACGTAAAAGCTATAAAAAACCGACCTAATAAAAAAGGAGCTTCGGCTCCTTTTTTATTGTGTGTATGTTATGGAAGTTTTTGGTCAGTCGCGTATCAGCGTCATGGGTATAAAGCGGATGCCATTGAATGCTGCTTCCTCGCCCGTCGCCTTAAAACCATAGCGGCGGTAGAAGCCGGCCGCATTCAGTGACGAGCGCAGGCTGATTTCTTTAGCGCTGGTGGATGCCAGCACGGCGTCCAGCAGTTGCTTTCCGAGCCCGCAGCCCTGAGTCTGTTTCGCCACGAACAGGTGGGTCAGATAATTGCCATCACGCAGGGCTGCAAAGCCAACCAGTTGATGAGCGTTCAGCGCCTTCAGTGTGACGAAACGGCTTTCATCCATGGTTGTTGCTATATCCGGCAGAACGCGCTGTTTATATTCACGCTGACCGTCGGCGCTGAATAAGGGCAGTACATCAATCTCGGAGATCGCTGAAATTAATGCCTGGATAGTTTCGGTATCGGCGCTTGTTGCTTTCTGAATATCCATTTTCTTTCTGCTGTGTGGTAACAGGGCGGCGCTTATCGTCACCCTGATGCCTGAGAATAACACGGCTTTTTCAGCTGTGCGGATGCTCCTGAAATTGTTTTGCTTCATCGCCTATCTTATACCAGTGCGGCTTTTCTTTAACGAACTCATGAAAGCTGTTACTGAGATTCAGTTCATCGTCAAAGCAGTTCGCAGATACCGGAAAGGTTTCGTTGTCGGAGGTTACCTCGCCCAGCGATGTACCGCATTTTGAGCAAAAGCAACGGTTGTACATATAGGGCGCTTCCGGTTTGTAGGTGCTGATTACATCAGCGCCGGAGGTCAGCTGAAAAGCATCGCGCTTAACGAATACCAGAGCACTGGCTCCGACTTTGCGGCAGCGGGTGCAGTGGCAGGTTCCCATCATGGTCGGTGGGCTGGACAGGGTGAATTTTACGGCTCCGCAGCAGCAGCTACCATGCAACATAATGTGATCCCTCGGTTATGAATAAGGCTTGCACTGTATTTATATACAGTTCTTATTGCAAGGGGCAGGGAGACTTTATTCAGGCCTGTCTGCCATGCTGCTGTTTTCCGGCTTCAGGGCATCGTAAGGCAGCAGGAGAGTATCGAGGGTTATATCAACCGGCAGGGCAATCAGTGTGAACAGCGGGCAAACAACAGACATCCAGCAGAACACCATTTCGCCGCTGGCTTCGCCTGTATGGCCGTCCAGGCCAAGCAACAGCAGACTTCCCTGAGTACCCGGATAGTAGCGGGCATCAACCAGGCTGCTGTCCGAGCGGGCAATGAGTGTGCCGCAACCATTTAACAACGCCAGGCTGATAAGCATCACCATGGTCAGGATTCTGCTTCGCAGGCCGCAGCCCTTAGTGGCGAACCGGTGCATTACATGTGTATCCCTGCAGTTTTCGGAAGGCTGATCATAGAGTGCTTTGTTGTTCAGAGCGAATTCCGCGCGGGGGCAGCATCAATGGCCGAGTAAAAGCTTTATCGTCAGCAGCAAAAAATTTCGCTGAGCCGGAATCCGGCCATTGCTAATATCGCTGCCCCTTTACTCAGGCTCCGACTGCGCCAGTGTGATCCATGCAGCTGATCTCTTTTGATCCTTACCGCACCCTTCATTTTGCCCAAACCCAGTATCTGAAACCGGAACTGATGAATCATCATCTCGATCTGCTGATCGCGGCTGATGGCATTCTGTTTCCGCAATACTGGCAGGTGAACGCGTTGCTGTATGGCTTAAAAAAGCGCATATTTCCCAGTCCGGCGAGTTACTACATCGGCCATGATAAGGTCGAAATGACGCGCTGTTTTCAGACCATCGCGCCGCAGCATGTGCCCTGGACCCTGATCGAAGCCAATACCCCGGCCAATGCCGAACGGGTATGGGATACCTTACCTTTGCCTTTCGTCGCCAAAATTCCCAAAAGCAGTATGGGAGATGGTGTATTCCTGATTGAAACCCAGGCCGACTGGAACCGCTATCTGGCACTGTCACCGGTGATTTATGCGCAGGAATATCTGCCCATTGACCGCGACCTGCGCATCGTCTGGGTGGGCGATCGCATTATTGGCGGTTACTGGCGGATTCAGGCCGATCGTGGTTTTTATAACAATGTCGCCAAGGGCGGCCAGATCGAAGCCGGTATTCTGCCGCCGGAAGCCTGTGCGCTGGTTGAGAAGCTGGCTCTGGGGCTTGGCATTGACCACGGCGGGTTCGATATTGCCATGGTCGGCCATTATCCCTATGTGTTCGAGTTTAACCGTCTGTTCGGCAATCAGGGCCTCAGCGGCCTGCAGGGTAAGATTGACGATGCTATCCACGACTATCTGGGGCGCATCTGGCACGACGGTGAGCCGGACTCTCCTGACCCTTTCAAAAACCCGGATCAGCCTCCCGGCATGGGCGGGCCGGACTTACCTCAGGTAGTGTAAGCCGCAGCTCTATGGGGCTGTGCTGAATCCGGCGCACAACTGAATCCAATGGGCGCAAAATCCGTTACAATGCTCCCTTTTGCTGGTCAGGGCGTCCGTTCATGTCACAGGGCTTTGTACACCTCCGGGTTCACTCCGAATTTTCGCTGTACGACAGCACCATCCGCGTTAAAAAGCTGATCGGTAAAGTCGCGGAGCTGGGTATGCCGGCGGTCGCGCTGACCGATCAGGCGAACATGTACGCTCTGGTTAAGTTCTATAAAAGTGCCATGGACGCCGGGGTTAAGCCGGTACTGGGCGCTGACCTGTGGCTGGAAAACCCGGATGACAACACCCAGCCGTTCCGCATCACCGCACTCTGTCTGAACCCCGATGGTTATCTGGGGCTGCGCGAACTGATCTCCCGTGCTTACGCCAAAAACCAGCATTACGATAAAGCCATTGTTAAAAAAGAATGGCTGTTCGAGAAAAATGCCGGGCTGATTATTTTATCCGGCGGGCGCGACGGCGATGTCGGCCAGCGGGTTATTAAAGGCAAAGTTTCTGACGCCGAAATTCTGGTGCGCGAATATCTGCAGCACTTCCCCGACCGCTTTTATTTTGAATTACAGCGTACCGGCCGTCCCGGTGAAGAAGCGGTTATCCGCGCCGGTATCGCCATGTCAGCGCGCTGCGGTGTGCCTCTGGTTGCCACTAACGATGTACGCTTTTTAGCTGCCGAGGATTTTGAAGCGCACGAAACCCGTGTTGCGATCGGTCAGGGCTATGCGCTGGAAGATAAACGCCGGCCGCGCGAATATACCGAGCAGCAGTATTTCCGCAGTGCAGAAGAAATGGCGGAACTGTTTAACGATATTCCATCGGCCATCGACAATACCGTCGAAATTGCCAAACGCTGTACGGTGGAAGTGTTACTGGGTAAATATTTCCTGCCGGATTACCCGATTCCGGAGGGCATGAGCGAAGCAGATTTTTTCCGTAAGATTTCTCAGGTGGGTCTGGAAGAACGACTGGACGTGGTGCTGGCCGGTATTCCGAAAGACTCAGCGGAATATGCCGAAAAGCGTAAACCCTATGATGACCGTCTGAACTTTGAGCTGGATATTATTATTCAGATGGGGTTCCCCGGTTACTTCCTGATCGTAATGGACTTTATTCAGTGGGCGAAAGACCACGATATTCCGGTCGGTCCGGGCCGTGGTTCCGGTGCCGGCTCGCTGGTGGCCTACGCTCAGAAAATTACCGATCTTGATCCGCTTGAATACGATCTGCTGTTCGAACGATTTCTGAACCCGGAACGGGTATCCATGCCCGACTTCGATATCGACTTCTGTATGGAAAACCGTGAGCAGGTAATTGCTTACGTAGCCGACACCTATGGCCGTGAAGCGGTATCGCAGATTGTGACCTTCGGCACCATGGCGGCAAAAGCGGTGGTGCGCGATGTGGCGCGGGCGCAGGGTAAATCCTTCGGTCTGGCCGATAAGTTATCCAAATTAATTCCCGGCGATCCGGGCATGACGCTGGAAAAAGCGCTGGCGTCTGAAGCCCTGTTAAAAGAATTCCTCGACGAAGACGAAGAAGCCCAGGAAATCTGGGAAATGGCGCTCAAGCTCGAAGGTATTGCCCGTCAGACCGGTAAGCACGCCGGTGGTGTGGTGATTGCGCCAACCAAATTAACCGATTTTTCGGCCACCGCCTGTGAGCCTGACGGCACCGGTCTGGTGACGCAATTCGATAAAAACGATGTGGAAGAAGCCGGCCTGGTGAAGTTCGACTTCCTCGGTCTGCGCACCCTGACCATTATCGACTGGGCGCTGAAAACCATTAACAGCAAACGCGCCAAAGAAAATCTGCCACCGGTCGACATCAGTCAGATTCCGCTCGACGATGAACCGTCGTATAAATTATTAAAAGCCGCCCAGACCACTGCGGTATTCCAGCTGGAATCACGCGGGATGAAAGATCTTATCCGCCGCCTGCAGCCGGATAATATCGAAGATATGATCGCACTGGTGGCCCTGTTTCGTCCGGGGCCGCTGGAGTCGGGCATGGTGGACGACTTTATTAACCGTAAACATGGCCGCGCCAAGGTGGCCTATCCGCATCCTGATTTTGAACACGAAAGCCTGAAAGAAACGCTGGAACCGACCTACGGCGTTATCGTTTATCAGGAACAGGTTATGCAGATCGCCCAGATTCTGGCCGGTTATACCCTCGGCGGCGCGGATATGCTGCGTCGGGCGATGGGTAAGAAAAAGCCGGAAGAAATGGCCAAGCAGCGCGACACCTTCCGTGACGGCGCGGCTTCGCAGGGCGTTGATCCTGATCTGGCGATGAAGATTTTCGATCTGGTGGAAAAATTCGCCGGTTACGGTTTTAACAAATCGCACTCCGCGGCTTATGCGGTGGTGTCCTACCAGACACTGTGGTTAAAGCAGCATTACCCGGCGCCGTTTATGGCCGCGGTTCTGACCTCCGATATGCAGAATACCGATAAGGTTGTGACCTTTATCGAAGAATGCCGCGAGATGGAACTGGAGCTGGTACTGCCGGATGTTAACCAGAGCCAGTTTGGTTTTACCGTAAATGATGACGGTGCCATCGTTTATGGTCTGGGCGCGGTAAAAGGCGTGGGTGAAGGTCCGATTGCAGCCATTATTGCTGCCCGCAGCGAAGGGCCTTTTAAGGATTTATTCGATTTCTGCCAGCGTGTCGACGGCAAAAAAATTAATAAGCGTGTGCTGGAAGCTCTGGTGCGCTGCGGTGCCTTTGACCGTCTGGAAAGTACAGCACCACGTTCTGTATTAATGGCCAGCCTGGAAGATGCGATTAAGAGTGCAGGTCAGACAGCCGCGAACGAAGCGGCCGGTATGATGGATTTATTCGGTGAGGTGCAGGAGGAAGAAGCCGTTGGTGCCGATCCTTACGAACGCTACCGTCATCTGCGCGACTGGTCTTTGAAAGAACGTTTGCAGGGCGAAAAAGATACCCTGGGTTTATTTGTTACCGGCCACCCGTTCGATGAATACGAGCACGAAGTACGCAAGCTGGTGCCGAATAAATTGTCGCACCTGCAGGAAGCCAAGGCGCCGCAAAAACTGGCGGGGCTGGTGGTGGATATGCGCGTGATGAAAAATAAACGCGGCGACAATATGTGCTTTGTGACCCTCGATGACCGTACCGGCCGGGTTGAAGTAGCGCTGTTCTCGGATATTTATGAACAGGTGCGCGAAGTCGTGGCGAAGGACCGTGTGCTGGTGGTCGAAGCACTGGTTTCCCACGATGATTATTCCGGCGGATTAAAAGCCACCGGGCGGGCGGCCATGGAAATCAGCCAGGCGCGCCTGACCTTTGCCAAAGCGCTGCGTATCCGTGTCGATGGTGAACGTTCGGAAGATGAATTCTGCAATGATTTAAAACGCCTGTTGCAGCGTATGGATAACGGCTGCCCGGTGGTGCTGGATTTCTATAACTCGGTTGCGCGCTGTGATATTCAGCTGGGTGATAGCTGGCGCATTAATCCCAGCGATGAGCAACTGCAGGAACTGCGTTATGCCTATGGCGATGATGCGGTGGAATTATTATTTGCATAAGCTTGTGGGGGCGACGACGTGGGTGTGAAAAATACCGCTGTTGCCCCGATAACCAATATGCGGCTGGTTAAACGGGAAAACTGACCTCAGGCAGGGTTTCAAAGCCGGGTCTGGCAAACAGGTAGCCCTGCATCAGTTCAATACCGGCATCCCGCAGCCAGTCATATTCTTCAGCGGTTTCAATTCCTTCTGCTAATGCGGTGATATTCAGCTCGCTGAACATCGCCAGACAGTTACGTACGATCGTCTGTCGTGCGCTGCTCCGGTAAATATTACGGATTAATTCCATATCCAGTATTATGATATCG
>NZ_DDCJ01000133.1:2385-3845 GCF_002335285.1 Thalassolituus sp. UBA2009 | reverse complement strand
CCCCCCGCCGTTAACCCGGATCAAAGCGCTGCATCATACCACAGGCTGATGATGCGGCAGTGGCTGGCTCAATTAAAAAAACACGGCCGCGACCGTGCGCACGGAGTAGCACACCGCTGCCGGGCTCTATGTTAAACTCCTCTGCTCATTTTTCTGACAGCTGCAGACGTGTAAAACACTATGGATGTAACCGTTCCCGATTTTCACCAGGCCCGCGTACTGGTGTTTGGCGATGTAATGCTCGACCGCTACTGGCAGGGCCCGACATCACGTATCTCGCCGGAGGCACCGGTTCCCGTAGTAAAGATTCAGGACGTGGAAAACCGCGCCGGTGGTGCCGGTAACGTTGCCCTGAACATTGCCACCTTAGGCGCTGGCGTCGATCTGCTGGGCATTACCGGTAACGACGAAAACGGTAAAGCGCTGGCCGCCATGCTCGAACTGGCCAATGTGAACTGCAGCTTCCTTGAACACCCGAGTCACCCGACCATCACCAAATTACGGATTATGAGCCGCCACCAGCAGCTGATCCGCCTCGACTTTGAAGAAGCCTTCGACGCTACCGATCTCAGCAATCTGTACGCCGACTTCAATCAGCGTCTGGCCGCCGCCAACGTCGTGATTTTGTCCGACTACGGCAAAGGCGCGCTGAGCAATCCGCAGGATCTGATCAGTGCCGCGCGGAAAATTTCTGTACCGGTTCTGGTCGATCCCAAAGGCACCGACTTTGAGCGCTACCGCGGCGCTACCCTGATCACGCCGAATCTGAGCGAGTTTGAAGCCGTGGTTGGCCCTGCCGCAGACGATGACACCCTGGTTACCAAGGCCCGGAAACTGATCAGTGATTACGACCTGCAGGCCATTCTGGTGACCCGCAGCGAAAAAGGCATGACCCTGGTCCAGCGCGGGCAGGAACCTTTCCACCTGCCAGCGCGGGCACGTGAGGTTTACGATGTTACCGGTGCCGGCGATACCGTAATCTCCGTACTGGCCGCCGCACTGGCCGCTGGTCAGCCGCTGGAACAAGCCACCGTGCTGGCCAACACCGCCGCCGGCATTGTGGTCGGCAAACTGGGTACCGCCACGGTCACCACGGAAGAATTACGCCGCGACCTGCGCAGCGAAAACCGTCTTGGCGCCGGTATTTTCGACGAAGACAGCCTGCAGCTGCTGGTTGAGGAAGCCCGCAGCCGTGGCGAAACCCTGGTGATGACCAACGGCTGTTTCGACATTATTCACCCCGGCCATGTGCAGTATTTAAAAGAAGCCAAAGCGCTGGGCGACCGTTTACTGGTGGCGGTGAATTCCGATGAATCCGTCAGCCGCTTAAAAGGCCCGACCCGGCCGATTAATCCGCTTGACCACCGTATGGCCGTACTGGCCGGACTGGAAAGTGTCGACTGGGTTGTGCCCTTCGCCGAAGATACCCCGGAGCGTTTAATCTGCCGTATTCTGCCGGA
>NZ_DDCJ01000133.1:0-2128 GCF_002335285.1 Thalassolituus sp. UBA2009 | reverse complement strand
CAGAACAACGGCGGCGACGTAATTATTCTGAGCTTTAAAGACAACTGCTCAACGTCCGCGATTGTGAAAAAAATTCAGGAGACCGAAGCATGATTATCGTAACCGGCGGCGCCGGCTTTATTGGCAGCAACATCGTTAAAACCCTGAACGAACAGGGCCGTAAAGACATTATCGTGGTCGACGACCTGAGCGATGGTAAAAAGTTTTATAACATCAGCGACTGCGATATCGCCGACTATCTGGATAAAGACGATTTCCTGCAACGGGTAAAAAATAACGACGGCATCCTTGATAACGTCGAAGTGATTTTCCACGAAGGCGCCTGCTCCTCCACCACCGAGTGGGACGGCAAATTCATGATGGAAAACAACTACGAATATTCCAAAGTGCTGCTGCACGCCTGCCAGGCTAAAGGCATTGCCTTTTTGTACGCCTCCAGCGCTTCTGTTTACGGCGGCAGCGATGTGTTTAAAGAAGAACGCAGCCACGAAAAACCGCTGAATGTTTACGGCTACAGCAAATGGCAGTTCGACCAGTATGTGCGTTCCATTCAGCACACACTGACCAGCCAGGTCGTCGGTTTCCGTTATTTCAATGTCTACGGCCCGCGCGAACAGCACAAAGGCTCGATGTCATCGGTGGCCTTCCACTTTAATAACCAGCTGAAAGACAATGGCGTGTGCAAACTGTTCGGCGGCAGTGGCGGTTATGGTGATGGTGAACAGCGCCGCGATTTTGTCTTTGTCGGCGATGTGGTGAAGGTGAACCTGTGGTTCTGGGCCAACCCGGACAAGAGCGGCATTTTCAATCTGGGTACCGGCCAGTGCCAGAGCTTTAATGACGTCGCTGATGCCGTTATTAAATGGCACAGCGAGCGCCCGGCGGCAGAACAAATCAACGGCAGAAAAGAATACGTTCCTTTCCCGGATCATTTAAAAGGCGCCTACCAGAGCTTTACCGAAGCCGATATCAGCGCCCTGCGCGCGGCTGGTTACAGCGCTGATTTCGCGACCGTAGAACAGGGTGTGTTCAGCTATATGGACTGGTTAAATGGCTGAGCAGCATTTCCCTAAAGCCCTGTTAAAACCGCAACACTGGCCGGTCTGGCTGCTGGTCGGACTGATGCTATGCATTACCCGCCTGCCGTTTGCCGTGCAGCTGCGTATCGGCAAAGGCCTCGGACTGCTGCTGCATAAAGCCGCCAGAAGCCGGCGTAATATTGTTGAGGTCAATATCCGTCTGTGTTTCCCGGAGAAATCTGCGCAAGAACAGCGCGCTCTGGTACGTCAGGTATTTATCGACAATGGTATCGGCATTATGGAAACCATGATCGCCTGGTTCCGTAAACCGGATTATCTGGTCAACAGAACCACCTTTGTCGGACTGGAGAAAGTGGCGGCGGCCCAGGCGGAAGGGCGCGGCATTATGCTGCTCGGCGCACACTACTCCATGCTTGATCTGGCGGGCACGCTGCTCAGTAATAAACTGACCTTTAACGTCAGCTACCGGCCGCAGAATAACCTGGTGATGAATTATCTGATGGAGCAGAACCGTGGCCGTCTGTATAAGCATTGCTTTACCCGCAAAGATATCCGCGGCTTTATCCGCACCCTGAAACAGGGCGATATTCTCTGGTACGCGCAGGATCAGGATTTTGGCCGTAAAAACAGTGTCTTTGTCGATTTCTTCGGCGTACCTGCAGCAACCATTACGGCAACGTCACGTATCGCCAAAGCCGGTAACGCACTGGTGATGCCGATCACCTATTTCCGCAACGACGATAACCGTGGTTACACCATGACCATTCATGATCCGTTGCCGATTCCCGGTGAAGACGACAGCACCGACGCCCGCATAGCCAATGCCTTCCTTGAAGAGCAACTGCGCCAGCATCCGAGCCAGTATTTATGGCTGCACCAGCGCTTTAAAACGCGCCCGGATGCGAAAGAGAAAAAAGGGATGCTGTATCGTCGTGCATGACTCTTTATTGCCATGCATACATAAAAAAACGAGCCATTCGGGCTCACTGCTGTCCCACAGTTTTTAATCAGCACCATAGCTGACAAAAACAGCATTTTTTAACATCAAGGCCCAATGCCTCGCAGGGGAACTTTGTAGTGGTCAACTA
>NZ_DDCJ01000089.1:48448-60773 GCF_002335285.1 Thalassolituus sp. UBA2009 | reverse complement strand
TAGCTCACCGCATCAAGGACGAACTTGCTGTAGGTGGTGCCATCGGCATGGCGCAATAACCAGCCATTAGCGCTGTTGGCGCTGATCTGATGGTTGGCCGGGTTATAGATATACCAATCCTGAATGGCCGGAACATAGCTGTCGGCTTTAAACGTCAGGTCAGCCAGATTATATTCCGCACTTAATGCCTGAGCCTGAATGTCCGCATCGGCATTGGTAAATACCGAAGCAACGGCATTACCTTCCGCATCGTAAAAACCATCCGGAGTCGCTGCGAGCGCGCCCTTGCCGTTACCACTGCCGGAAACACCGCCGTTAATTTTGACTTCGGTACGACGCAGAGCAATATGCCAGTCGGTTGAAGTGACCGCCTGTTCTGCCGTTAAAGTTACCAGCTCGCCACTGCTAAGATTAACGTACTGCCAGTCGGTATAGCTGGCGGCATTAATTTTCAGGCTGGAAAAGCTGTTGCTATCCGTATTGCCATTACTGCTGTCACCATCATCACCGCCACAACCGCTCAGCAATAAAGCACTGCCCGTCGCCAGTGGCAGCATGAGACGTTTAAATGATATTAACCCTGATGGTTTCATATTCTTTTCCTTGGTTAGGGATGGTTAAAACTGATAAGAGAGACCGGCATAAGGCATACGGCCAAATACCGGGCGGCGGTCATAGGCATCTGCACTGTCACGTACGGTATCGAACAGATTATTCACACCGCCGTAGACACTGGTGCGGGCGTTTAAAAGCCAGTTGCCTTTAATATCCCAGCGGCTGTACGCCGGGCTGACATTCAGCTGGCTGCTGCCGCTGTCTGCTTCACTGATACTGCTGACGTGCTCACCCTGATATTCACCGCTCAGCGTTAATTGCAAACGATGGCTGATATCCCACAGCCACAGAGCTTTAGCGTAATGACGGGCACGGTTAATTAATGGCGTATCCAGATCCAGATCGCGGGCATCGAGATATCCAAATGACAGACGCTGCTGCAGCCCCGGCAGTAATTGCCATTGCAGGCTGAGGTCATAGCCACGGGTCAGGGCATTGGCAAAATTGGCGTAACGATAAATCGCCACACGGCCGCCATCTTCACTTTCGCCGGAATCCTGCGCCTCGATTAAATCCTGAATGCGGTTATTAAACAGTGCCAGTTCGGCATGGAAGTGTTCGTTATCCGTCAGGGAAAATGACATCTGTAAACTGCGGGATTTTTCCGGGGTTAAATCTTCGCTCCCCAGAACTTTGTAGCCGTTTACACTGTGGTCAAAAATAAAATAGCGGTTTTTTAAATTCGGTACGCGGTAACCCAACCCGGCGGACTGCCGCCACTGAAGTTGCAGGTTATGCCACTGAAATATTTGTCTGACACTGATTGTTGGTGAGAAAAATCTTCCGAAATCACTATCGTTCTGCCAGCGACCTCCAGTAGAAATATCGCCGTTAACCCCCAGAGGAATAATCAGCTGGGTGAAAAATTCGCGGCTGTTACGCTGTGCATAGGGCACTTCATTGGTGCTGACATAATAGGTACCGTCCGGACGCTGGCTGACCTGATCATTCTCTCCAAGGCCTTCATCAGTCAGTTTAATTTCGTTTTTATCCTGCTCCATGGATTCACGGAAACCTTCAACACCGGCCACCATTTCAGCGCCATAGCCCAGTGCTGAATCCAGACTGTACTGCCATTGCAAAGCGGCTTTCTGCTGCTGGTATTGGGTGTCACGCCACAGATTACCGGCCGGGATCGCGCTGTCGTTGTTCAGCTGATCCGACTGGTCATCCTGCATTTCATGCAAAGCCTGCAACTGCCACTGGCCAATACGGCTCTGCCATTCGCCCTGCAGCGCCAGACGATTACGCTGTAATAATTCGTGCTTAACACCATCGCTGCCGCTGCTGCCGGCGCGACGGGTTTCACTGTCTTCTTCAAAACGCTCGGCATTTAATCGCCACTGACTATCACCAAAATGCCGTGCCAGCATGGCGCTGAGATTACTTTTCGAGCCGCTGAAACCATCGCTGCTCCAGCTGTCGGGGTTCAGGTCGTAGCCGGAGGAATAGCGCTGATCAAGACCCAGACGCAGCTCACTCTGCCCCAGCCGTTGCGTTACGCTGGCATTCAGATGCTGCTCACCGGATACCCTGCTGTCGTCCAGCTGGCGCGAGCCATAGGTGCCGGAATCCAGAGAAGCATGACCACTTAAGCGCCGCTCTGAATTCTGGTTTTTACGGGTAATAACATTAATAACGCCGCCCATCGCCGCGCTGCCATACAGGGCCGAAGCCGCGCCGGGCACAACTTCAATATGATCGATATCCAGCATCGCCAGCTGCGAAGTATCCACCGTCGAACCCGTACTGGCGGACACCGGCAGACCGTCGACCAGAATTAATACGCGGTCGCCATTAAAGCCCTGCAGATAGACTTCTTCGCCGCTCTTGCCGTGAATCTCACGTAATTGCACACCGGGCAGAATACGCAGGGCATCGCGCAGATCACGGCTGTGCAGACGCTGAATGGTGGCCTGATCGAGAATCTGGGTACGCACCGGCGTATCGGCCAGCGGCCGTTCGCTGCGGCTGGCCGATACCACCACATCGCTGAGATTAAATACCGCACCGCCCTGAGCTCCGCTGGCATGAGCCGCAGACATAGCCAGCAACAGGCAGCCACAGAATGCATAGCGCCACCACCGCAGATGGCAAAAAACCGGTTCTGCTCCGGCGACCAGACAGCGTGTCATACAAACACCAATTGAGAATCATTATCCTTTAGATAATAAACACAAATGATATTTATTCGCAACAATGCGAAGTGCAAAGTTATGCCAGCTCACACCGCAGCCACGGTTTTGCTATGCTCTGCCGGTCGACAGGAGATCATAAATGACTGAAAACAAAGGGACTGCGCTGCTGCGCTGGCTGCAGCACAGGGCTGAGCAGGACCGCGCCAATCTGCGCTTATTTGTACTGGGAGCCGCGGTGTTCTTTGCCGGGCTGGGGATTATGCTGATGGCACAAAAGTATCTTCTGCCTTCACTGGTACAGGAAATTATCAGTCTTGCAGGCCTGATATTGGCAGCAGTGGGTGCTCTGTGTGCCGCTCTCGGTTATATTGCGCTGAGCATTCTGCGCATCATAAGGCTGGCCCGGAAAAATGACTGAACACTTCCCCGATATTGAAATTTACATCATGAAAGCTGACCCTGCGGCGGTACGCCAGTGGCTGCAGGATGCGCTGCAACAGCCTCTGCAGACGCTGAAAGAGAACGCCGGCAGCCACCACTGGCAGGTGCAGGTGAAAGACAACAGCATGGATATTTTTCTCAACGAAAATGCCGAGAAAAATTTTGCCAGCCTGTGGTTTAAACAGAACCTGACGCCATGGGCAACCGACCTCGACTGTGGCCGCGCTGCCCACGCAGCACTGAGCAGCGAAGTACGCTGCTCTGACAGTGGCTGGCAGGAAGAACATGATGGCGATGAGCCAGGCTGGATTAAATTAATCCGCGGCGAAGAAAAACCCTTCGACTGGGTGTAAAAACCCGCTTTATTGCAGATATTGCTGCGCTTCAACATTGCCCAGATCGACGGATTTCTGGGCATAAAAGCGCATTTTTTCTTTGTCTTTCATATGATAATAAGTCCCGGCAATCTCCAGAAGAGCCTTACTGTCATTCGGTTTTAATTCAAGATACTGCAACCAGTATCTGGCGATCTGGGCAAAATCTTTATTCTTCCGGATCAGGGCATAATCCAGCTGGTAATAGTTGTCGAAATCTTCAGGGTCCAGCTCAATGGCCTTTTTAAGATCAATCTCGGCATTGCGCCAGTCTCCCTGATGACCATAATAAAGTGCGCGGTAGTAATACACTTCATCATTATCCGGGGCTAACTGCAGTGCTTGTTCATAGGCCGCAACCTGTGCACCGGGTAACATCTCTGAGCGTTTTTGATAGGTCTGTCGCGCCAGACTCAATGCAATATCTTTACGCAGGCTCTGATATTTTTCGTTCTCCGGATTCAGCAGGCAGGCCTGACGTATTGCTTTACCGGCAGCACTGTATTCCTCTCGTTTATATTCACTCCAGGCCAGTTGCTGGTAATAGCTGCTTTCATAAGGATATAGAGTGATTGCCCGCTGATGCGCCTGTGCCGCCGCGGAATATTCTTTTTTGTCGTACAGCGTCCGGCCCTTACCATCGAGCGCTTCATCGTTATCCCCCAGCTGCAGCGCCGTATCATAATATTTCAGCGAATCGTTATAATGATTCGCGATGCGTGAATCTTTGCCCGCTTCCTGCAGTATAAATCCGGGAATCTGCGCCAGCAGTGAATTGTTGTTTACCTCTGAGACTGCCGCTTCAGCGATAGCCTTCATGCTTTCATAGGAGCCACCCCAGCGTGGAGCCTGAGTGATAATAAAATTACGATAAAGCGTATAGCTGGCCGGTTGTAACTCAATGCCCTGTAAAAAAGCCTGCTGGCTACCCTCGTTATTGCCTAATAATTTTTCTGTCCAGATTAATAACGCATAGGCCGGCAACATATCGGCCTTACGCTGAATAACCCGCTGTAAATCAGCACGGGCCAGTTCTGCATAGGATGTCATACCCTGAATCTGCTGATCACTGGTTTCGGAGCTGACGTTACCGCCACGACTGGCCCAGGCCATCGCGTAATAATAATTTGCCCTTGCCATATAGGGTTGCACATTAACCGGGCTGCTGTTCACCCAGTCGTTCAGTTGCTGGAGATAATTTTCGCGGATTACCCGGAAAGCAGCATAGGCGGCAACTTCACTGCGCTCACTGCGAATATCTTTTTCACGCAAACGGCTCAGAGCCTGAAGACGCAGATTCAGGCTGGTGTAATTCTTTTCAGCCAGCATCTGGCGTAAGGAAACGATGAACTGAATGGCATCAGAAGAGGATGAAGAAACAAACTGCGCAGCTGCGCTATCAGGAGCAGTCGACAAATGACTGTTACGCTTCTGAGCTCCGGGATTAACGGTTTCGACTTTAGCAGGCGCTTGACTGGTTGCCGGAGGCTTGTCGCTGAAATGCACCTGACCTTTATCGTCGGTCCATTTATAAACCTGAGCCTGCGCGCTGGCGACCCATAATGAAAACAGCAGTAACGACAGCGTTATGCGCATATAACCCTCCTTGTTATCCTTCATCCGTTATCGTGAAGAGTAACAGTTTGAGGGTTACATGTAACCGCTGCCTGCAGATGAATCAGAGCCAGATAGACCAGGGTCTGTTAACACTAATTAAACAGGCCCGAAGCCTAAGGAATCAGCAGGCGTACCGGGCTGTCTTCCATCTGCAGATGCAGCGGCAGCTCGGCCAGCGAATCGCCATCGGCCTGCACCGGCTCGCGTTCGGTACCGGCATTCAGTAATTCAATCTGCACATGACGGGCGGCAACAGATTTCATACCCGGCATTTTTTCCATAATACCCAGCGGTAAACCCAGCAGAATACCCAGGAATTTCAGCGGATTTCGGCCGGAAATCATCAGCACCTGAGTAGTCGCTTTGCTTAAGTCGGCCTGACGCGAAAGTACAAAAGATCCGGCATAATAACGGCCATTGGTAATCACCACAGAATTGGCCTGATAACGTTCACCATCCACCGTCAGCTGATAGGTTTTCTTACCGAAGTGACGCAGTTGCTTAAGCATCGATAACACATAAGCCAGCTTGCCGACTTTCTTTTTTAACGCCAGGTCAACGTTATCCACCACCCAGGCGTCGTAGCCAACACCAGCCATCAACACAAAACGACGGCCGTTAATATCACCCAGATAAATCGGCTTTTCGCGGCCATTAATAATAATGTCGGCGATCTTGTCCGGCGCCTTACCGATACCCAGTTCAGCGGCCAGCACATTGGTCGTACCGGTCGGAATCAGCGCCAGACGATAGCTCTGGTTATTACGCTGGCGCAGACCATTGACCACTTCATTTACAGTACCGTCACCACCGGCCACAGCGACCACATCAAGCGGGCCAGTATATGCAGACAGGTAACGGGTGGCATCGCCAGCACTCTGTGTCGGATACAGGCTGACATCACAACCACTGTTGCTCAGCGCCTGCTGTACAGCTTCAACAATGCGGCGGTTACCGGAGCCGGAAACCGGATTAAAGACGATCAGAACCTGTGTTGCGGCCACGCGGCATACTCCCCATCGGCGCACTGGCGGCAATAAACAGAGGTGGGGCCAGCGCGGCGCGGATTATAGCGGAATGATGACAGCCAGCCTATTGATGGCACTCTGAATGCCTGCAGGAAAAACTTGCAAATGATAATTATTATCATTAGATTGTTTTACCAGCACCAACAAGGAGGCTGCTATGCCCACTTCTCACTGCGAATCTGCTGCCTGCAGCCCCTGTGCCCTACCCAGTGTACGGGTTATCCGTCCACAACAATTCCGCTCAGCGCAGACCCCGCAGGGTGGCAGTCTGGTACCTGTGCATGAGCAGCAGCGACTTGCCCAGCTGGAGTTGCAGATACGTTCCCACCGGGGCAACGAACTGCACCCGGAATGGCTGAATGAATATCTGGATCTGGGACTGGAGCTGGCCTGCCGCGCCGGCGAACGCCAACTGCAGCCGTTGCAGGAAAGCTGGCTGACGCGGCTGTATAACACGCTGCGCGATGCCACGTTCAATAGTCAGGCGGCCAGCTGCTGGCGCTGTCAGTGCCTGGATTATCTGTACCAGCCATTCTTTGCTTTGCAGCATCTTTACCGCAGCCAGCCAGAACGCCGGAATCATCTGAGTGCCATCGTGCATGAATTTTCGCTGGCCAGCCGTTACCTGAATTAAGAACGGGCAGGAGCGCCCGTACCGAAATGGACTGAGGGTAAGCAGGGATGCACTTATCCGCATAGAATTCCCGGTAAAATGACTCAGAGATGCTTTCAGGCACACGGCACTTTCGCCGTTTATTGCTAGGCTGAGGTTATCTGTAAGGATTTCTGAAACTCATGCCTGTTATTGCCAATATTTATCTCAGCGATGCCGACAGCGAAAAGTGTCTGCAACAGATCACCCGGGCCAAAAGCGCTCACTTACGCTGGCGGGCATACGCCCAGGCTCTGCTTGCCGGTCAGGAAATAGAAGAAGGTCAACTGCCGCTGGAGCATACGGAATGCCAGTTTGGCCGCTGGTATTATGGTGCCGGTCAGGCTCTGTCCACGCTTCCGGCCTTCCGCGCCATAGAATCTCCACACCGGCAATTGCACCAGATCAGCCTGGATTTATTCCGTTTATTAGAACACGGTGAAACACCGCCGTTCTGGCAACAGCTGCTGGGTCTTAAGAAAAAAAGCGATGCCAAGAAAACAGCGCTGATACAGCAGCAGGCAACACAGCTTACCAGGGTGTCGGCTGAACTGTTAAAGGCACTGGATACACTGGAACAACAACTGAAATCCGCCGGGTAATTCATTTCTGAACGACTTAATTACCGCCAACGATGCAATAAAAAAGCCCCGGCGATAAACGCCGGGGCTGATTTTACATCCTGTATTTTTCTCCCTTAAGATCCCTCAGCCGCGACGACGCAGCGCTGCAATCATTGCCAGCACCAGCAGAGTCAACGGATGCAACGGGCCACCGTTGTTATCATCGTCGTTGCTATCGCCGCTGTTATTATTGTCTCCATTATCTGATCCGTTATCCGGATTTTCGGGATCCGGTTCCGGTGCTTTTTTATCGATACGCAGTGCCACCACAATAGGATCATGATCCGAAGAGCGGTAAGCATCAGCATTGGCATAGTTATCGATTGAGTCGTAATCCTGACCCGTTGCTTCAGTCTCATAATCCATCAGACTGTCTTCTACCGAATTGATATGCCATGCATCAACACTGACCACATGGGCATAAAAATCAGCGGTCGCCAGTGCGTGATCCAGGCTGCCAAGGAAACCACCAAAGGAATAGGAATACGGCTGAGTTTCTGTCGATTTTTCGCTGTATTTCAGATTGCTGAAACCGGCATCCAGAATTGTATTAATCGGATCTTCTTTGCTGTAAGCATTCAGATCACCCAGCACCAGTTGCGCACTGCTGTTAACCCCGGTTGGCTGGATTGCCAGATATTGCACCAGTGCCTGTGCCGCACGATTACGGGTCTGATTACAGTTACCCTGACCATCGGCGCCTTCATTATCTTCATTGCAGGCGGAGCCTTTGGATTTCAGATGATTAACAGCAACCGTAAAGACCTCATCATTCATACTGAATGACTGAATTAATGCCGGACGGTTTTTAGTATCGAGGAATAATGGCTGATCATTTTCATCTTTGGCTGAATTGCTGCTGTCGAGAATGGCAGCAGTACCAACGGCAGTCACTTTTCCGGCACGGTAGATCAGCCCCACGGTAATGACATCGCTGCCAATGGTACTGACGCCCGGATTAATCAGGCTGTATTCATTGCCCGCGGTTTGCTGTTTATTCAGTTCATTAACCAGAGTCTGAATCGCACTGTGCTCGCCGAAACCGTCATTTTCGATTTCCATCAGGCCGATAATATCGGCATTCATGGCGGTTAACGCTGCCACAATTTTATCGCTCTGCATGGTGAAGGCATCATAGGTTTTGGCGCCACGACTGGTAGGAAAGCCACCACCCTGTCCATCACCATTAAAATAATTCAGCACGTTCATACCAACAATAACCAGGTTGGCATCGGCGGCAATCGTGGGGGCGGCTGTACGCGGGTGCGTAGGATCAATGGTCAGTGCAGAAGGAATCACGGTGTAATTATTTTTATAAGCATGCATAACACCATCGAAGGTGCTGACGCTGTCACCGATACGCAGCGGGTTCAGCGCGCTGAAACCACTGTCATCAGGAAACGGAATAAACGCCGGATAGGCCGCGGATACACCATCGTCGATTAATAACACATCCAGTGCGCGGGCAGCGATGGCCGCCTGCGCTTCTGCCGATTGTGGTGCAGCAATTTCGGTACTCTGAAAATGCAGTGCCGATGACACAACAAACTGGCCGTAATTGCCAAAGCCATAACCGGTGCCAAACAGGTCGCTGACAATCAGGTTCTGCGAGCTGTTAATACGCATGCCTTCCAGTGCTTCCAGCTGTTGCAGATTATCAACCGGCAGAGTGACGGTTACCGCGCCCGGCAAGGCATTGGCGGAAGAACAGATCACCAGATCCTGCACATTTTTCAGCTGGGTAACCTGCTGGTATTCAGCAACCTTGGCCATTACCCGGACTTTGTCTCCGCTGTTCACGGCATTTTTATAGTCATAAATAAAAATACCTTCAGAGGTCATGGCATCGTTATCAGCATCGGTGTCTTCTTCCTGCAGCCAGAAACCACTGTACTGGTAAGAGCTGTCACCGTTAGCCAGCAAACCGCCCTGTTTATCCAGTGTGACGATACCTTCGACAATCACAGTTTCGCCCAGCAGCGGACTGGCATCAGCGCTGACATCAGTAATGCTGCCCTGCACCGCACTGATTAAACGAAATTCTGGCTGGCTGGTTTCTCCGCAGTTACCCAGCACAGGTTCCACGACAACATTACAGGCCGATGCAGCCCCCGGAGTCGGAGTTGCGCTGATAAAACCGGCACTGTTACGTGCACCTCCGGCACCATTTTCACAGCGCTGCAGCGACTGGTTGTCTTTATCACTATTGGCATTTTCATTTATTTGCGGCTGACCGGCATTCAGCAGTACCAGCAGACCAGAGTCATCATTATCGTCGGTATCGTATACCAGCGCATCGATCAGGTTGGTGGTGGTGACCGCAGTATTATTCGGGAAGTCGGCCGCAGCGGCCTGATATAACGCAACCGCATCGGCACCGTTCTGAATCAGGTCGCTGTCGGGGGAAGTATCCAGATCACAGCCAGCAACGTTAGCGGCATCGCCACAAATAACAAAATACCCCTGAGCGTCGGTACTGTGGCCGCTGAGATCGATCGTCAGATAACTCTGATCATTAGAGCCATTAAATAACACCACAACATGGCCATTCAGAGAGGTATTGCCAGTACCGCCATCATAAAGCTCGATAAATTCGGCAGTATCCGTACTTGTATTATCAGAATCAACTTCGTTAATCAGCAGCGTACTGTCAGCCCAGCTGCTCAGACAGAGCCCCAGCAGGCTTATGGTAAAAAGCACTTTCATCGTATTCCCCGGCCGCATATGAATGTATTCAGCGGGGCATTAAAGAGGAGGAGTGTTGCAGATAAGATACGGATTATTGACAGATTTATGTGCGTTATATGACAACGCGAAAATCCGGCTAGCGATCGTAAAGGCCATTCATTATGCGCTGATATTCGCCACTGCTTTTCAGCATTCTCAGACCTTCGTCCAGCATTTTGGCATAATTCTGGGCATTGGCATTCTGACGGCTGAAGGCAATATAAATATTGCTGGTATGATTTTCTTCACCGCGGCGAATCAGTGAACGGTCATAGTGGCTGTTCGCCATAGTGTAATCAAACACCCGGTCAAAAAAGATCGCGCCTTCAACCCGCTCATTCAGCAGCATGGCAATCATCTGCTGCTGTTTGGAAACCTCAATCAGTTTTAACCGGTGGCGGTGCTTTTCAAATTCGGCGCCGTATTCATAACCATTAATAACCGCCAGTTGAGTGCCGTCGGGAATATCGGCAGGGCTATGCCAGTTTTTTTCTTTACCCGCTTTAAAATAATAAGAGGCTCTGGCAGTAAATAATGGCTCGTTACCAAACAGATATTGCTCTTCAGTGCTGGGCTGACGGGTCACATTCCAGCAGCCATCGGCCTTACCAGCCAGCGTGAGGTTTAATGCGCGCGCGTAAGGCACGGCCTGAATATTGAGTGTGACACCGCTGTGAGCAAACGCCGCAATGGCGAGATCCCGGGAATAGCCGTTGCCCTGTGAATCAGAAAAGGGAGGCCAGGCATCTTCGGCTGCCAGACTCAGCGTCAGCGCATGACTGCCGGCGCTGAACAGCGGAGCCAAAAAAACAGCAAGCCGGAGGCACATTAAAAACACAGGACGCACAATCATCTCCGTCTATTCCGTACAGACCCATGCCTGTGATGTATTTATCTGCGGATTATTGCTCAGCCTTGCAGGCCAGCAATGCCTGCTGCAGCTCCGCAGCTGTTAATGGTTGCGAATGCAGTAATTCCAGCCGGCTTTCGTCCGGCATGCGCGTTGGCATTTCACTTAACACCGCATCACGCATATTAAGCACCAGCGGCCCTTCGTCGGTCAGTATAATACCTTTCACCCGCTGCACATCGAGGCTGTTCAGCCAGCCACGTAAAGCACGTGCCGAAAAGACCCAGTCAGCGCTGATTAACCAGCCAACGGAGTAATACCCCTGGCCATGATTTTCCAGCAGCCGCAGCTCTTCGCCTTCTGCCAGCGCGTTCTGCGGTGCCAGATCCTCGCGGGCATGCTGATGCGCATGGGCATCAGGATGCAATGCCAGGCGCTGCGGCAGAGTCCCACCCGCCAATAATTCCAGCGGTATTTCACCATTCACCACCCAGGCGCTGGCGGTTTTAGCCGGCTCAGCGCGCTGCAGTAATTGCTCAAACGCGTTGCGGTCGGCGTCTGTTGCCAGATCCGTTTTGTTTGCCACCAGCACATCGGCCAGCTGAATCTGATCGGCAAAGACGTCATTATCCAGATAGCGCGGGTCACTGAGATGACGCGGATCAAGCACACATAGACTGGCACCCGGTTGCAGAATGTCGCGATAGTGTTCGTTGCGCAGGGTTTGCAGGATATTGCGCGGATGACCCAGCCCGGTTGGCTCAATCAGCAGTACATCGGGTTTTTCCCGCGCAATCAGCATATTCAGACCAATCTGGAACAGCAGGCCGGAGACACAACACAAACAGCCGCCGGGCACTTCTTTAACCACTGCACCCTGGCTGGCGAGAATGGCGCCGTCGACCCCGACTTCACCAAACTCGTTGACCAGCACCGCCCACTTTTCGCCGGCCGGCTTTTGTTTCAGCAGGTGCAGGATAGCCGTTGTTTTACCAACGCCAAGAAAACCGGTAATCAGGTGGGTGCGGATCATGACAGGATCTCAAAAACAGTATTGTTACATAATAACACCAGGACCTGTCGACACTAATTAAACAGGCCTGTTATTGGCTAAAAATTTCTCAAACAAGGCGCTGAGAGTGTGGGATGTTCAGCACATCCCTGTGCTTCACCCCTTCGGGGTTGGCACGCCAACCTGTTCCAGACAGATTGGTAACGGGTTAAGCGAGCGAACAGCTACGCAGGATGAGGGATTTTTAG